>NZ_JBFUJC010000011.1:0-22322 GCF_056401595.1 Paenisporosarcina sp. P4_E4_2
TCTTGGTGCCATTCGTCAGTTGAATTAGAAATTGTTGCTGGTGCTGATTTGTCGATTTTGACTTCAGCTGTTTTTACTTCTTCTTTGTTTCCTGCATGGTCTATGCTGTAGAAGGATATTTCATTTATGCCTTCTTTACTTAATTCGAAGCTTGTACCTTGCTGGTACTCTGAACCATTGATTGAATAATAGGATGCCTGTACATCACTGAACTCGTCAGTTGCAGTTAATTCAATGATAAATTGATCATTGAACCATTGTTCTCCAACATTGGACAACGTGACAGGAGCTGTCTGGTCTAGACTAATTTCTACTGTCTGCGGGTTTTCTTTATTGCCTGCTTTGTCGATTGAATAGAAGGATACTTTGTTGATTCCTTCTTTATCTAATGTAAGTTCTGTACCAACTATATATTCTGATCCGTTAATCGAATAGTAGGTAGCTGCAACACCGCTATGCATATCATCTGATGCCAGATTTATTGTAATAGGTAGGTTGGACCAAGCTGGAGTAACGCTTTCTTTTGTCACAGGTGCAGTCTTGTCAAACTTGACGTTAATGGTTTTAATCGCTTCCTTGTTGCCTACTTTATCAACTGAATAGAAGGAAACTTTGTGGATGCCTTCCTCTTCAATTGAAATGTTAGTTCCAGCAATGAAATCACTTTCATCCACTGAATAATACGTAGTTGCCACTCCGGTTTCATTATCGGATGCTGACAATGTGATGACAGGACGCTTATTTGTCCAATCTGTAGGTGCATCAGATATAGTAACCGGTGCTTCTGTATCCACAATCAATTTGGCCAAAACCGTATTTGATGGTTTTGATTCCCCGAACGAATTACTTTGAGAAGTGACATAAAACTCATGGTTAGCATATGACAGATTGTTAATTGTGTAAGATAAGTTATTCACTTTTCCTGCCACCAAGACTGCCTTGCCATCAATGATTTCATAAATATTATATCCGTTAGCGTAAGTGACGAAATCCCAGACTATTCTAGCACTAGAATCACTCAAAACTGTCACTGTGGCCGTTGGTGGCTGCATTTCTGGATATACAATCTTTTGTGTAATGGCGTTGGATGGTTGGGATTCTCCAAAACGTGTGCTGTAGGCTCTTACTTCAAAGGAATGCGTGTTTTCGACCAAATTGTACACATTAGCTTTCAAAGCAGTTCCTTTATAAACAAGCGTTTGGCTGCCCCCTACAGTTTGGTAAACACGATATTCATTAGCCCAAGTAACGGATTTCCATGTTAACTCCACATTGTTGACATTAGTAAATTTACTAGTAAGTACAGGTGGTTCTACGACTGGCCAAATCACATTAATACCTACTATGCTGCCGACAGGTGATTCAGCGAAACGGTCACTGTATGAGCGAACCTCATATTCGTAATCCCCTTCTGGCATATCGAAAAATGTAACAGTCGTGCTAGGTACAGTTTTTGTCAAAATCAATTCGCCATTAACGTTTTGATACACTTTATAGCCGGTTGCATAAGCCACTGCATCCCATGTTAGTTTAATATCATTTCCGTTTACGATGCTTTTTTTAAGATTTCCAGGAGCCTGCATGGTTGGATATATCATCGTACCAACTATTTCACTGCCTACTGGAGATTCATTAAAACGATCACTATAGGAATGAACTATATACTTGTAATCGCCCTTAGGCATATTAGCAAATGTCGTTGATGGTCCTGTTGTTGTTTTGACTAACTCTAGCTGACCATTCTTTTCTTGATAAACTTTATAGGAAGTTGCAAAGGTTGAAGCTTCCCATCTCAACGTTAAATCGTTGCCGTTCGCAATGCTTGATGTCACATTTTGCGGAGCTTCCATCGTATGCTCATCCACAGTCACCTTTTGCAAAGTACCTTCTGTCGATTCTCCAAAACGTGAACTGACAGAATGGATTACATACATATGCTCGCCAGCAGGCACTTTAGAAAGTATGGTGGTTAATGCTGTTGGCGAAGACTTCAATACTTTCTGACCATCTACCAGTTCATATACTTTGTAGCCCGTTGCATATGAAGCGGCACCCCACGATAATACAACATCATTTCCATTTTTAATTTGATATGCAGTATTTTCAGGCGCATGCATCGTTGGATAAATCAATTTAAACGAGATTTCCGTTCCATATTCCGACTCTCCATGAGTAGTTGAATAGGAGTGAACCACAAATGTGTAATCTCCGGCAAGCGAGTTCGAAAAAGCAATGGATTCACTCGTTGGGTTGCTCTTAAATACTTTTTCCCCATTAAYAATTTGATAGACTTTATAGCTTGTCGCCTTTTCTACATCTGTCCAGTTCAATTTGATGTCATTACCGTTAGTAATGGTGTGCGATAAATCCTGCGGAGCAAGCATCGTCTGGYCTTTCAATGTAAAGGACACTTTCGATCCTTCATTGGACTCACCAAATTTGGTAGAGTATGAATGTATCTCGTACACATAGTCACCTGACGGCATGTTCGCAAATGTGTTATTAGAAGCCGTTACTGTTTTCTTTAATGTTTTTTGTCCCGCTGTTATTTGGTAGATTCTATAATCCGTTGCGTACTCGGTAGTGTCCCAAGACAACGTAAAGGACGTATCCGTTYTTATGGTTTCTTTCAAGTTAGCAGGAGCCTTCATTGTTGGATGAATCAATTCAAATGAAATACTGCTACCTTCTTTCGATTCCCCAAAACGGTCGCTCAGTGAATACACCTCAAATTTATAACTACCAGCTGTTCTATTAGCTAGGGTTGCCGAGGTTCCAGTCACTGTACTCTTCAATACTTTTTGATTCTCTACAATCTGATAGACTTTATAGCTTGTCGCATTGTCCGCAGCAATCCAGCTTAAGACAACATCATTGCCATTCTGTATTTTATACTCCAAGCTGGCAGGTGCTTGAATCAGAACTTCATCAACTGTCAATTCGGCTCTGCTTCCCTCAGCAGATTCGCCATAACGAGTACTGTAAGAGTACACTTCATAAACGTAGTTTCCGGAAGGCATCTTCGAATACTTGGTTCCAGTTCCGGTTACCGTACTTTTCAATACTTTTTCTCCATCAATGATTTGATAGACTTTGTAACTGTTAGCGTACGGGACAGTATCCCAAGCCAACACAATATCATTTGTGTTTTCAAGCTTATATGTAAAATTGCCAGGTGCCGTCATTGAAACAGTACCTACAGTTACAGAAACCTTGCTGCTATCCCCAGACTCACCAAAGCGGTCACTGTTTGAACGGATCTCATATTCATAGTCTCCTGCTTGCACATTCGTTAATTTCACAGACGTACCAACCACCGTATTTTTCAAAACTGGCTGTCCATCCACGATTTGATATAGTTTATAATTTGCTGCATTTGCAGCTGCATTCCACTTGAATGTGATGTCGCTCCCATTTGTCACATAATACGTAAAATTGGCAGGAGCTTTTATCGTAGGATAAACAACTTCCACTTGAACTGATTCTGAAAGCGGAGATTCCCCATACAATGCATTTACTGCTGTAACTGCATATATGAAGTCCCCTTCAGGAGCGTTATTAACAGTGAATGTCGTTTTGTTCTGAGTAGTTGTTACTAGTGTTTTCTGTCCGTCAACTGAAAGCTGGTAAAGATTATAAGTCTCTGCATATGCAGATGACCCCCAGCTCAAGGCGATATCATTTCCGTTCTTGATTGTTTGTGTCAATGTTGWAGGGGCAATCATTTCCGGGTAAAGAATTTCTACCGATACAGGTGCACTCGGGCCTGACTCCCCTTCTGGACTCATCGTAGAAACAACATATCGAGTAGTCCCTTCAGACAGATTATTTAAATTGAAACTTGGAGAGGTGCTATTGCCAAGCAGGTTCAGCTGCCCCTCTTGAATTTCATATACATTGTATCCGGTAGCACCGAATACAGAACTCCACGTAAGTTTCACGTCATCTGGTGTCACTTGTTGGGCAGCCAGATTACTTGGCGGCAACATATTGCTGTTCGTTGCTGCAAATGCAGCTGCAAATGGGTTAATCATTTGAATCAAAAGCAGCAATAGCGCCAAATAGGACGTCAATTTAATTGTTCGATTATTCATTCCATAACCTCTCCGCTTCTTGAATTCCAAAGAAAAAGAACCTTCAACAAGGTTCATAGAATCGGTCTATGATTCCTTGTGGCAACCGGCTACCTTCATGTAAATCTACATGTTTCAGGCCCTTGGCTTTGCGTCCCATGGTTTCCCAATGGTTTGCCTTTTTCACTTGGTTTTTTATAATATATTTAAATCTTACTACCCTCTTTTTAACATCAAAATAACAGGCACAAATAACCCTTATATAAACAAAAAGACCTATATTGGGTCTTTTAAAAAAGAGACCCTCGTAAACAAGGATCTCAATTTTAAAAAGTAAAAATTAACGAAGAAGTTGTAGAACGCCTTGAGGCTGTTGGTTAGCTTGTGCTAACATCGCTTGTGCAGCTTGACCAAGAATTGAATTCTTAGTTTGCTCCATCATTTCTTTTGCCATGTCAACGTCACGGATACGAGATTCCGCAGCAGTTACGTTTTCTGCAGTAGCATTTAAATTGTTTATAGTATGCTCAAGACGATTTTGATGTGCACCAAAAGTAGATCTTGCAGTATTAATAGTTTCAATTGCTGTTTCAATTGCTGCAGTTCCAGATGTAGGAGTTAAACCTGTTGCACTAACTTGTTTTCCAACTGCGAATACATCCGTATCTAAATCACTTATTACGATATCAATTGTTCCAGCAAATACTTTTGTACCGTTAAAGCTTGTATCAGAAATAATCTTATCCGCTTGCGTTACAAGTTCAGTCATTTCAAGTTCAAGGTTTGCAATGTCTTTTACATTATAAGTACCATTTTCTTTTTGGACTGACAATTCTTTTAGACGAACTAGCATATCACTTACTTCACTCAATGCTCCCTCAGCTGTTTGAATGTAAGATATACCGTCTTGTGCATTTTTAGAAGCTTGTTCTAACCCTCGAATTTGACCTCTCATTTTCTCCGAAATTGAAAGTCCTGCTGCATCATCAGCCGCACGATTAATACGAAGACCTGAAGATAATTTCTCCATGTTTTTCGATTGCGCATTGCTTGCTGCCCCTAATTGACGATGTGTGTTAAGTGCTGCGATGTTGTGATTAATTCTCATTTTTGTTACCTCCGTGTAATGTTTTTTTGTTTTTTGCAAGTGTCCAAATCCGTTTGGACTAGCTTACATAATTTATATCGGAGGCTTTTGATAAATGTTTAGCGTTTTTTGAAAATATTTCTATAAATTTTATAAAAATAAAAAGCCCGCAAAAATCCTGCGGACATTCCCCATAATATTACTTTTTCATATTCAAGAAATCGCTCAAGTTAATGACATTCGATGTCGCTCGTCGATTCTCTTCCTGAATTTCTAGATAGACTTCCTTTCGGTGGATGGTGATATATTTTGGTGCTTTAATACCGAGTTTAACCATTTCTCCTTCAATAGCAGTAACGAAGATTTCAATGTCGTCATCAATAATAATGGATTCGCCTTTTTTTCTTCCAAGCACTAACATCTGCTACACCTGCCTTTTTTCAGCACTTTGAAATAAAGGTTGCTTAATTAGGTAGTCTTTATTATCCAATACAATTTGCATGCCAAGCTGTCTGTTGTTATTAATGACAAGTGGTGCTTTTAAGTTAGTTGTCGCATCTTTTATTTCGCCCTTTGCTGTAACCGTTGTTAAGACGATTGCATCTGTTGGATCATTCAACTCAAGTTTATCAACCATTTGATCTTCTAGTTTGATGTCATATTCCTTAAAAAATGAGAAAGGGTCTACCAAAAAGAAGTTTACTTCTACTTCCTCTATCGATTGCAGGAAGTAGAATGGGGATTCCCCTTTTTCATCAGCCGGCATCAATGCATACTTTTTATATTCCTCAAATCCTGGAATTCCTTTATTGAATGTAATGATACTGCTATCTGCTACCTCTATTTCTCCAAAACGTGTCGTTTGAATCTTCATAAGCGGCTCCTTTCATCTTGTAAAGATTTTCTATTTAATTCTATTTTTACACAAATCAGTTTCACTAGACAGCAAAACTATTTCTTGATGGTTTTTTCACATGCGGATATATGTACTTTAGTTCACTATTTCCAGGGGGATTAAATTAATGAAAACCAAAGGGATAGCATTGTACTAAACGTAAAAAAAGGCACAATTCTCATAGATGAATTACGCCTTTTAGGAAATTATTTGTTTTTGAAAAAAGCGAGAACAACTTAACGCATTTCATTCAGGAGGTCGTCGAGGCACTCGTATTGTGAGGCTACTCCTTCAACAACTCCCATTTCCATTACTTGCTGAAGTGCTTCGATGGACGCAAATTGAGAACGTGATATAAGTTTCGTCTTTCCTTCGTGTTCAACGAATTCCATTGTTATCTGCATCTCTGGCAAACTATCTACAGTATTACCTTCTTCGTCTGCAAACATGTCCATATAGACGATTTTTTCAGGTGCATTAATCTCTTGGAATACAGCTTTCCCCCATGATTCGTGGCCAAAAAAGTCACCTTGGCCCTCATCGATGCACCTCATGCAATAATGCCATACACCGTTAGGCTCAAACTCAAATTGACGATTTTCTGTTTGCCATCCACGAGGTCCCCACCATTTTGCCAAGTACTCTGAATTCGAAAACGCCTTAAATACAAGATCTCGTGGTGCATTGAACACTCTATCAATGACAAGCTCTCGCCCGTCTACACTGGCCGTGACACCATTGATTACTTTATTTTCAGACATGTTAATTCCTCCTATCAGAAATTTTTGTAACAAGTAATTAATTCGATGGTGCATCCTTCTTTTCCTTGTACATCGAATAAATAATACCTTCATGCTGTCAAAGATATTCTTGCCTATTCGTAAGCCTGACCGAATCCCTCACTCTCTGATAGAGTGGGGGATTTTTGTAATATTTTTAAGGATATCAGCTGGGGATATCAAGGATTCGCGGGTGTTTATCGAGGATTCATCTTGTGATATCTTCATTTCTGAAGGGATATCTTGAAATGTGTCTGGGTTATCTAGAAATCGAGTACTCATATCTAAAATTCACGAAATCCGCACAATTCAAACGCGCTGAAATGGTGCCATTTGCATCGCAAATGGCACGTTACTGTGGGTTAATCGCTGGAATCAAGGATTCGTCGTGTGTATTTCACCTTATTAAATAAAGCCTTTGTATAAGCAAGGCGCATTCCGCACTTCACTTTATTCACATATCTATTCCCACGATTTCATTTAAATTTGTATTACCCGGGAAATAGTTTTTAGTCCAATCATTAAACGGCTTTTTCTTTTCCAATATTTGCTCATAAAATTCTTCTTCATGGACAGAGGAACGAATAACTAAAAGTCATTCCTAATAGGTTGTCTCAGGTAAAAGACAAAAGGCATCCGGATGGTCTTAATCCGGATGCCTTTTGTAATCATGATCTGTCCAATCCATTCCATGCTTTTTCTTTCTCATCATCAAATACGCACTTGATTATTTCTTTTCTTTTGGCCAAATGCCAATTGGAGATTTGCGAAACAGTCCAAAATCGTTCCATGCAAAGACCCCAAACATGGGTCTTAGTCTAAGCCTCATCATTAATTCTACATAGCCTATAATGCAAGGAGTTGGAAATTGGTATCTTTATTGTGTATTAAAAAGTTAACCATTATTAAGAACTAGTTAACTTTATAATACTGACGCACTAAATAGTTCTTTAAAGAACTGAAAGTAGATACTCTTCAGATAGCGAAAAATCACCACGAAGATTTTTTAAAAGAACCAGTTACCGAAAAAGCCTCTTCTACAGCATCGTCGGTTGAACGAAGTGCGACGATTTCTGCTCGTGCAACATCGGTTACGCGAAGTGCGGCGATTTCTGCTCGTGCATCGTCGGTTACGCGAAGTGCGGCGATTTCTGTTCGTGCACCGTCGGTTACGCGAAGTGCGACGATTTCTGTTCGTGCACCGTCCGTTTCGACAAGTGCAACGATTTCTGCTCGTGCGCCGTCTCCGGGAAGTTCGGCGTCTTTTGTTCGAGCATCGTTCGTTACTAAAAGTATCCTGGAACATGAAGTTGCTTAACCCTCTAGAGTTAGATAGTTCGACTGCATTTTTAATGCCGTCAACATTAAAACGTGACATTTTCAAACCTCCCTTCATCTTTATATTAGAGAAAGAAAAAAATCAATTTTACTTTAATTCAAACTCGTGCTGATACACATTTCTTTCTCATATAGTAAGTTACGAAATTGTACTAATTACGGTAGAGACAAACGCATATTATTTAAAAATAAATATAATTTCGTTTCTTTTCTTGGCATCTTTTATTCTTGTTTCATACGAATATTATAAAAATGAAAGGAAGAATTCGCGTGGATAATGTCGTGGAAATACCTGTATATCAGCTTTTTATTAATCCTATCGATTTAAGGGAACTTCGAAGAGAAATTTGGACGGATGATCCCGTTTCCGCGAAGCTAACGATAAACAAAAAGAAACATGATATCGATATTGCGTATCGTGGCTCGCATATCCGGGAGTTTCAAAAGAAGTCATATCACATTTCGTTTTATAAACCAAATACGTATAGAAATGCCAAAGAAATTCATATCAACGCAGAATATAAAGATCCGTCTCTAATGAGAAATAAATTATCGCTCGATTTTTTCAATGATATAGGGTGCTTATCTCCAAAATCTCGATTTGTAAATATAAAATTAAATGGGAAAAATGAGGGGATATATTTGGAATTAGAATCAGTGGATGAATATTTCCTTGCGAATCGACAACTACCGAAAGGACCTATATTCTATGCGATTGACGGAGATGCTAACTTTTCGTTAATGAGTGATCTTGATAAAGATGTAAAAAAATCACTTAAATTTGGCTATGAAAAAAAATGTGGTACAGAACAAGATGAATTTTATTTACAAGAATTTATTATTAATATTAATACCATTTCAAGAGATGATTTTGAAAAAGAAATTGTGAAATACCTAAATGTTGATCAGTATCTTAGATGGTTGGCTGGCGTTGTTTTCACCCAAAATTTTGATGGTTTTGTTCATAACTACGCACTATACCAAAATAGTGAAACGAGACTATTCGAAGTCCTCCCGTGGGATTACGATGCAACATGGGGAAGAGATGTAAACGGGGAAGTAATGGAGGAGGATTATTTACGAATCGAAGGATTTAATACGCTAACTGCAAGAATTCTCGATGTAAAAACATTCCGCGGTCAATACAAAAACTTGCTAGAAGTCATTATAAACAACCAATTTAATGTAGACTATTTGAAACCGAAAATACAAGGTCTGCATGAATTGATAAGACCATATTTTCTTGAAGATCCCTATAAGAAAGATGATATCCTTTTATTTGATAAAGAACCGGAGTATATATTGAATTTTATTGAAGCACGGGCGAATTATATTAAAGGGAAATTAGATACATTAGATTAAGTAGTTTCATCCCTTACACCACCCTCCTATATTTGGTAAGGGGTGTTCTAGTTGAATCAAATTACTAGTAACACCAATAATGCTCCTAGTATTTTTACCCCTAACTCCTTCATGTAGTAATAAAACTTTATTAAAAATTTCCACTGAATCTAACAACACAAAAAAGACCCGATCCAATAAAAAATGGACCGGGTCTACTTGCGTAGATTTATTGTGAACTTACTCTTGTTCGGCTTTTCAGTTTCTAGTATCTATTCAACCGTAACCGACTTCGCCAAGTTACGAGGTTTATCCACGTCACAGTCACGGTGAAGTGCTGCGTAGTAGCTGATCAGTTGTAAAGGAATTACCGAAACAAGTGGAGTCAACAATGGGTGCACTTTTGGCAGTACCAATGTGTCGCCTTCTTCTTCCATGCCTTCCATCGCAATGATACATGGGTTTGCGCCACGTGCTACGACTTCTTTAACGTTTCCACGGATGTTCAAGCTTACTGCTTTTTGTGTCGCCAATGCAAATATCGGAGTACCATCTTCAATTAGAGCGATCGTTCCGTGTTTCAATTCGCCACCTGCAAAGCCTTCAGCTTGGATGTATGAAATCTCTTTTAGTTTCAATGCGCCTTCCATGCTGACACAGAAGTCCAAGTTTCGGCCGATGAAGAATGCGTTTCGAGTAGTTGATAGGAAGTCACGAGCGATTTGCTCCATTTCTTCTTTTGAATCAACCATCGCTTGAACGGCATTAGCTACGATACCAAGTTCTTTAACGAAATCGAAATCTACTGTACGTCCCGCTTTTTTAGCCGCTACTGCTGCAGTAAGAGCAAGTACAGCGATTTGTGCTGTGTAAGCCTTCGTTGACGCTACAGCGATTTCAGGACCTGCATGCAATAACAATGTGTGATCTGCTTCACGTGAAAGTGTAGAACCTTGTACGTTTGTTACTGTTAACGTTGGGTGGCCCAATTCTTTGATTTTCACCAATACTTGACGGCTATCCGCAGTTTCACCAGATTGAGTGATGAACATGAACAATGGTTTTTCAGATAGCAACGGCATGTTATAGCCGAATTCACTTGAAATGTGAACTTCTACTGGAATACCCGCAATTTTCTCGAAGTATTCTTTTCCTACTAAACCAGCATGATAGCTAGTTCCTGCTGCAATAATATACATACGATCCGCTTCATTTAAAGCAGTCAAGATTGCTTCATCGATTTCAAGCTCGCCTTGTTCGTTCTGGTAAGCTTGGATGATTTTACGCATAACAGCCGGTTGCTCGTCAATTTCTTTCAGCATGTAATGTGGGTATGTGCCTTTTTCGATATCGCTCATATCCAGTTCAGCTGTATAAGCTTGACGCTCTACTACCGAGCCATCTAATTTTTGAATTTCAACAGACTCTTTTTTCACAATAACCATTTCTTGATCATGAAGCTCTACATATTGGTCTGTTACTTGTAACATCGCCATTGCGTCAGACGCTACAACGTTGAAGTCGTCACCAAGACCAACTAATAATGGGCTCTTGTTTTTCGCAACATAAATTGTTTGTGCTTCTTCTGAATCCAATAGCGCGATTGCGTATGATCCGTGCAACAAGCCAAGTGTATGGCGGAATGCTTCACCAGTAGTCATGCCGTCTTTAGAGAATTTCTCAATCAACTGAACAATGACTTCTGTATCCGTGTCGGACTTCATTTCCATGCCAGGTAAATATTCTTTTTGAAGCAAATGATAGTTCTCGATAACTCCGTTATGAACCAGCGTATAGCGACCTGATTCACTTTGGTGTGGATGGGCATTCAATTGGTTAGGGACTCCGTGAGTCGCCCAACGCGTGTGGCCGATACCAGTTTTTGCATGCACATCATTTTCTACTGCTTGACGTAAGTCTGCAATGCGTCCTTTTTCTTTGAATACAGTTACACCATCTTCATTGCGAACGGCAATACCAGCTGAATCGTAACCGCGGTATTCCAATTTTTCCAACCCTTTTAATAAAATTTCTTTTGAATCTAACTCTCCGATGTATCCTACAATTCCGCACATAATTTAAAATCCTCCAATAATTTAATCATAATAAAATAAGCGTTCTGCTAAGCGTGCAGACGCTGTTCGTGTGCCCTCTTCTTCCTTTAATCGCAAAATCACTTCTGCGGTTTAAGAATCAGAATTACGACCGGGCATCGCGGCCGGGAGGTATCCGCCGAATCTTCGATACTCCTCCTCCTCGTCTGCTGAAGATCCATTTCCGTCCGATTTCTTCAGCTCAGGCGCTATCATTGTTTTCCGATTTTTTTGACGTGCGTAAATTCACTCCTTCTGCACGGTAACGTTAAAGTAGTCAGTTGTCAATGACTTACAATTCACGTCAGCACACCTATCATACTGAATTCACATACATACGTCAATACAGTACATACCCTCAATATATTCCAAAGAAACATGAAAGTCTAAGAAAACAGCCTTTTAAAATTTACCATCCGTTTTTCCTAGTTTAATTAAACATTTTATATATTCTCAATGACCATTTTTCACCAGGTATCTTGTTATGAGATGGCCTTTCAATCATTCTTAAATAACAATTCTCCCCATTTTCCCGGGACACGAGCAGTTCGAGGAAGCAAGTAAATGAACACCGGAGTGCACTAAAAGTGCATGAGGATGTGAGTGAGCGCAGCTGACAAAGAAATGCGACGTGTAACACACCATTTTTCCGAGACACGAGCAGGTCGCGGAAGCAAGCGAGCGAACACCGGAGTGTACATAAGTACATGAGGATGTGAGTGAGCACAGCTGACAAAGAGATGCGACGTTGTAGCACCCATTTTCCCGGGACACAAGAAGTTCGAGGAAGCAAGTAAATGAACACCGGAGTGCACTAAAAGTGCATGAGGATGTGAGTGAGCGCAGCTGACAAAGAAATGCGACGAGTAACACACCATTTTCCCGAGACACGAGCAGGTCGCGGAAGCAAGCGAGCAAACACCGGAGTGTACATAAGTACATGAGGATGTGAGTGAGCGCAGCTGACAAAGAGATGCGAAGTGTATCGGGAAAATGGAAAAGAGCCGCATCTCTGCGACTCTTACAAACCCGTTATAGCACCAAATACCAACGCCAACGCAATGACAAAAGCGGGGTGCAACTTCACTTTTTCCAATAGAACGAAACTTGCCGCCATCAAAAACAAAGTATAACCGGGACCAACACCTTCAACTGATTCCTGCGCAAACTGGATGGTCATGAAACCTAGCAAAACAGCGATAACTGGTCGAATAATCTTCGTTAAGTTTTTCACTTCCGGTTCGTCTTTGTACTTAAGCAGGATGGCCATCATGCCAATCATCAGGAGTAAAGACGGGGCGACGCTCGCGAACATCGCGACGATAGATCCGAGCACTCCCGCTTCCGTGTACCCAATATACCCCGCCATTTTCGTAGCAATTGGACCAGGCAAGGAATTGCCAATCGCGACCACTTCACTAAATTCCTGCGTGGTTAACCATTCATAATTCCCTACCACTTCATGCTCTACTAATGGAATCGAAGCTGGTCCTCCACCATAACCGAGGATACCAGGAATGAAAAATGCCAAAAACAAGTGCCAATAAATCATGCTTTTTCCCTCCTTTTCAGGAGCGGTGAAAAGACGATAAGGATACAAACCAAAATGACAATAGCCGGATGGATTTGCAAACCTTCTATTAGAATGCCGGATAACACGATCAATAATATGGCGCGCATCCAACCGAGAGTTTCTCCTGATTTCTTAACAAAATCCCAAGTCAATACGGCAAGCATGACCGCAACAACCGGTACGACGGACGCTGACATATGTTGAACCCAGGGAATATCTTTATATGTTTGCAATAATCCTAAAAAAACAATCATCAATACAACTGTTGGTATGATAGATGCCACAAGGGCAATCAAGCATCCCCAGACACCCGCTATCCGGTAGCCAATATATCCAGCGATTTTAGTCGCAATGGGACCTGGCAACGTGTTGGCAAGAGCTAAAGTGTCGCCGAACTCGTCATCCGTCATCCATTCATATTTTTTCACGACTTCCTGATGGACCAATGGAATAGAGGAAGGACCCCCTCCAAATCCAAGCATGCCGGTGCGAAAGAAAGCCAGCGCGATATTGCGGTAAAGACCACGACGTGGACGTCCCGTAGCGTTCTTCACCCCAGCACGTTCTACCAAGCCGCGATGGCTCCGTCTGTTCGGGATTCTGTGCCACCTTGAAGCACACCCGTCTCAGGGTTTCGCCAAATTATTTGCCCACGTCCAAAACTGCCGCCATCGGATGTTACGTGAATGTCATGTCCTTTTCTAACCAAACTCTGAACCAAGTAGTTCGGAAACTCCGGTTCTACGTGGACAGTCTTTCCTTTCATCCACTGCCAGCGTGGCATATCCAACGTTGCTTGCGGATTTAATAGGAAGTCAACTGTATTTGTGACCACTTGGAAATGCCCTTGGGGTTGCATGTATCCCCCCATCACACCAAACGGTCCAACAGCCTGACCATCTTTCGTCAGGAAGCCAGGAATAATCGTATGGTACGTTCGCTTGCCTGGCTTCAGCACGTTCGGATGTGTTTCATCCAGTGAAAAATCATGCCCTCGGTTTTGCAGTCCGATGCCTGTGCCTGGAATCACGATACCCGAGCCGAAGCCCATATAGTTACTTTGGATGTAAGAAATCATGTTTCCTTCGTCATCCGCAGCGGCTAAATAAACCGTTCCGCCTTTTGGCAACTCATACGGTTCAGGGTTTGTTGCAGTCTCCCCAATGACACCTGCTCGTTTTGCAGCGTATTCATCTGACAGCAGATGTTCGACACTTACAGGCATTGCTTCAGGTTCTGTAATGAATGCCTGGCCATCTGTAAATGCCAGCTTCATCGCTTCGATTTGTCGGTGGAATGTGTCCGCATCCTGCCAAGCAGGTGGATCAAATTGCTTGAATACGTTCAACGCCATCAACGCAACCATTCCTTGCCCGTTCGGTGGAATTTCCCACACATCGTAACCTCGGTAGTTTGCTGAAACAGGCTCAACCCATTGCGGTTTATATGTAGATAAATCTTCTTTTGTTAAGTATCCGTCATGCTTTTTGAAGAATGCATCGATTTTGTCGGCAATTTCGCCTTCGTAGAAATCACGCGCATTCGTTTCACCAATTGCACGCAACGTTTTTGCATGGCCTGGTGAAGACCAGACTTCCCCGATTTCAGGCGCACGACCGTCCGGTGCGAACGTTTCGAACCAGGCAGCAAATTCTTCGGCCGTGAACGTTTCTTTGTACTTCTTATAGGCAGCTTTCCAATACTTGCCGAGAATCGGTGACAATGGATAGCCTTCTTCTGCGTATCGAATTGCTGGAACGAGCACGTCCTTTAATGAAAGTTTCCCGAATTTCGCGGACAATTCAGCCCACGCAGCTGGAACCCCAGGAACCGTCACTGGAATGACGCCAAAAACGGGCATTTTTTCATGCCCTTTATCGCGGATGGCTTCAGCAGAAATCGATTGCGGTGCAGGACCGGAGGCATTCAGACCATGCAACTTGTCCTTTGACCATACGAGGGCAAATGCATCGCCACCGATACCGTTTGAAGTGGGTTCTACTACAGTTAATGCGGCAGCTGTTGCAATGGCAGCATCAATTGCATTTCCGCCTTTCTGCAAWATTTCAAGACCAGCCTGTGCTGCAAGTGGCTGTGAAGTGGCGACCATGCCTTTTTTCGCGAATACCGTATGTCGCTTCGCAGCAAATGGGTGGTGTAAGTAATCCATGATGTTCCCCCTTAAGTTTGGTCAGTTCAATGTTTAAATTTTTGTTCCTGAAAAATGACAAGCAGAAAAATGAGCTGGTTCTACTTCTTGCCAAGCCGGTTTGTCGACTTTGCATACTTCCTGCGCAATCGGACAACGTGTGTGAAATGGACATCCACTCGGAGGGTTTGCCGGATTTGGCAAATCACCCTGCAAACGAATCCGCTTAGTATTTTTTTGAACAGATGGCCTCGGAATGGCGGAAAGCAGAGCCTGCGTGTACGGGTGCAATGGATTAGCAAACAAATCTTTTACCGTGCCGAGCTCCACCGTGTTGCCCAGATACATAACCAAGACCCGATCACAGAAATAACGGACAACGCCCAGGTCATGTGAAATAAATAAGTACGACAGCTGGTATTTTTCTTGCAGCGACTTCAATAATTTTAACACTTGCGCCTGGACTGAAACATCCAAAGCCGAAACCGCTTCATCACAAATGACAAAAGAAGGATTCAAGGCAATCGCACGCGCAATGCCGATTCGTTGCCGTTGTCCGCCACTGAATTCATGCGGATACCGTTCAAAATGTTCTTCTTTCAATCCGACTTCTTGTAGTAAATCCAATACACTCGCTCGCTTTTCTTTTGCAGACATGTTTGTATGCATTGTAAATACTTCTTCCAATGCATGACCGATCCGTTGGCGTGGATTTAGGGACGCATATGGATCTTGGAAAATCATCTGCATTTCTTTGACGAATTTCAATTTTTCTTTACGTTTTAAATCTTGTATTTCTTCGTCACGAAAGTGGATTTTTCCTTCCGTCAATTCTTCCAGTCCTAAAATGGCTCTACCCAGAGTTGATTTTCCACAGCCCGATTCGCCAACCACTCCCAGACTTTCCCCTTCAAACAATTGAAGTGACACATCTTCTACAGCTTTCACGTGGCCTTGAACGCGTTTCAAAATACCGCCTTTAATAGGAAAATACTTTTTCACGCCTCTTAATTCAAGGAGAATTTTCGGATTAGATTTGGGCGACAAGGTGACCATGCTTAACCTCCTCCACTTCTTCGTGCAACCAACAACTGACGACATGTCCTTCATCCGTTTTAAATTCAGGTGGTGTCAGTTCCCGGCATTTATCAGTCGCAAATTTACATCGCGGATGGAAACGACATCCTTGGATGTGTTCCTGTAAACTCGGAAGGGACCCAGGAATCGGTTCCAACTCAAAATCAGAATCATCAATGTTCGGAACTGAATTCAGCAAGCCAATTGTATACGGATGTTTTGGATGATCAAATATTTCAGTGACCGTGCCTTCCTCCACTTTTTTACCTGCATACATGACCATCACACGGTCAGCAACTTCAGCGACAACGCCCATATCATGGGTAATCATCATAACGCCCATATTCAATTTTTCTTTAAGGTCATTAATTAAATCCAAAATTTGAGCCTGAATGGTGACGTCCAATGCAGTAGTAGGTTCATCTGCAATGAGCAGGCCAGGATGGCAGGCGAGGGCAATGGCAATCATGACTCGTTGTCTCATCCCCCCACTCAGTTCATGTGGGTATTGATTCATACGTTTCTCCGGATAGGGAATGCCGACTTGCTTCAATAACTCTATGCCTTGTTTCGTCGCTTCACTTTTGCTGACTCTATGATGCAAAATGAGTGGTTCACGCAATTGGTACCCCACCGTCAATACTGGATTCAATGCGGTCATCGGTTCTTGGAATATCATTGAAATTTTCGTGCCACGCATTTTTCTCATTTCTTCGTATGGTAGATTATGAATCGGCTTTCCTTCGTACTTCACTTCTCCGCCTGCGATCTTTCCATTACTCGGAAGCAGTCCAATGACAGATAGGGACGTAATACTTTTCCCGCAGCCTGATTCACCAACGATACAAAGCGTCTCCCCTTTCGCAATGGAAAAGGAGACATCCCGCACAGCTTGGACGTTGCCGTCCGCTGTGCGAAATTCGGTTACCAAGTGATTCACTTCGAGTAATGTCTCCATATCATTTCCCCCTACTTTCTTGAAACTTTTTTCAAGGACCACTTACCATTTGGATCAATTTCAAGACCAGAATAATTTTTATCCAGCGCTGCCGTTACAATCCCGTGATACATTGGGATGACAACATTTTCATCAATCATTAAATGATTGGCTTCATCTAGAATTTGCAAACGCTCATCCTGGTCAATCGTTGTACGCGATTGAACAACCAGTTCGTCAAATTCCGGATTGCTGTATTGAGAACGGTTAGATGAACCAACGTTATCACTATGGAAGTTCGGATAAAATAATTCAGAACCATCTCCCGTTACATTTGACCAACTCAAGAAAGTAAGGTCATAGTCTCCCGCGCGAGCTGTATCCAAGAATGTTGCCCATTCCATCGATTCAATCTCTACTTTGAATCCTGCCTCAGTTAATTGAGCTTGTACGATTTCAGCCATTAAGATGAAATTGTCGCGATTAGCAGTTAATAATTTTATTGGTTTGTCCCCGTATCCATTTTTCTTAACTAAGGCTTTTGCCGCTTCAACATCATACGCTGTTCCTGCTTTGTCTGCAGATTCATTAAAGCCGAATACTTGCGGCCCGATAACACTATCACTTCTTACACCTAAACCATTCAGTTTCGAAACAAATGCATCACGATCTACTGCTAATGCAACTGCTTTACGGAACTCAGGATCTTGGTTTCTCTCAAGTGAATGGTTGAACGTTAAGTAATAAACACTCGTACCATCTTTCTTTTCAATATTGATGTTATCCATTGATTCCAATCGCTTCACTTGCTCTGTTGGTAAATTATCGATGAATTGAACTTCCCCTGTTTGTAGCATGGAAATCGCAGTTGAAATTTCCGGAACGACTTTTAGCATAACTTTCTTTAATTCCGGTGCCCCATCCCAATATTCTTCATTTGCTTCTAATTGAACTTTATCTCCAGGTGTCCAACTAACAAACTTGAATGGACCCGTTCCAACTGGATCTTTCATTAAGTCTTGTTTCTTGTCGGCAGTTGGGCTGACAATCGCTGCATTTGTATGTGATAAAGCCGCTAAGAACGGTCCATACGGATACTTTGTTTTAATTTCAACCGTGTGTTCGTCTAATACTGTAATCGTATCAACCGGTTCCAATAATGATGCACGTGGTGCAGCAGTTGCTGGATCGCGAAGTTTATCAAATGTATATTTTACTGCTTCAGCATTAAAAGGTGTGCCATCGTGGAATTTGATACCTTCTTTTAATTTAATGACCCATGTGTTTTCATCAGGGTTTTCATATGATTCAGCAAGCAAAGGTTCAAATTCCTTTGTATCTCCGTTACGAGTAAATAGTTGCTCATAGACATGCTCCGTGATATTCGCGGATACTGCGTCGTTCATTAAGATCGGTGATAACCCGACAGCATCTGAAGTCGATGCATATGTGAATGTTTCATTACTTGCAGATCCACCACTTGATTTCCCATCAGAATCTTTAGGTGCTGATGCGGATTCCCCCGAGCAAGCTGCAAGTACAAGCATTACCATTAACATGATTGAGTACCATACTATTTTCTTCATTCTTTTTCCCCCTGCTCCATTATTATTGATGTCTGGCAATACACGACAGTTCGCACTTCAGCTTTAGTCCCTCATGCGAAAGCAAGCTTTCGAATCGGTTCTTCAAGCGCCGGCGCCGAGCTAAAGTGGCGCGTTTCGCTTTTCATTGAATATCCATATTCGGATCTAACGCATCCCGCAATCCATCACCGACAACATTGAATGCAAAAACCGTCAACATAATAGCAACACCTGGGACGATTGTTAAATGAGGCGAGGTCCACATATAATCTTGACCTTGTGCAATCATGGCTCCCCACTCAGGTGTGGGAGGCTGAGCGCCCAGTCCTAAATAACTGAGTGCAGCTGTGGATAATATCGCCGTAGCCATTCGCATCGTCGCGAATACAATGATCGGTGCGAATGCATTCGGTAAAATGTGACGGATCATAATTCGAAAATCAGATGCGCCTAATGACTTCATCGCCATGATGTATTCTTTCTGTTTAATGGAAAGAACCGAGCCTCGTACAATACGGGCACATGTTGGAATGGACCAAATACTGATTGCGATGGCGACATTGACCAAATTCGTGCCCAAAATTGCGATAATCAACATCGCTAGCAATATCCCTGGAAACGAGAACAATAAATCAACAATGCGCATGATGACGCCATCCAATTTTTTATAGTACCCGCCGAGCAATCCAAGCGTGACACCCCCAATCAGACCGAGTGATACGGCCATGATGCCTACAAGCAAGGAAATTCGTGCACCGTAGACAATTCGTGCCCACACATCCCGTCCATAGTTGTCAGTTCCTAACCAATGGCCATCTGAAAACATTGGCAATTCGCTTGCCACCAAGTTTTGTTTGATGGGATCATGGCTCGCAATAAGTGGTGCAAAAACTGCCATTCCGATTTGTAAAAGGATGATGAACAATCCCGCAACTGCTAACTTATTTTTGAACAATCTTTTTAAAGTAGTCATATAAACTTTTTCTTTTTTCTTAACAACCGGCAAACGTTTCTCCGTCGTCAGGATTGCATTCGTCATATGGTATCTCCTTTCATCAGTCGTAGCTGATACGTGGATCGATAAAGGTATAAACAATATCTACGATTAAATTTACGACCACAAACAGAGTGGCCACTAACAGCACAGATCCTTGAACCATAGGGAAATCTCTCATTGCGATTGAATCAATCATTAACCTTCCTACACCATTGATGGCGAATACTTTTTCAGTAATGATTGTTCCCCCTAGCAAAAATCCAAAGTTAAGTCCGATGACTGTGATGACTGGAATCATGGCATTTTTCAGCGTGTGAATCCAAATGACGTTTCGTTCTTTCACACCTTTCGCCCTTGCTGTCCTAACGTAATCAGCTTTAATCACTTCAAGCATGGAAGACCTCGCCATTCGTGCAATCATAGCTGCGGAGCCCGTACCAAGAGTAATTGCCGGTAAAATCAATTGTTTGAAGCCGTCAACCGTGTAAAAAGGTTCGGAAAGTCCACCTACCGGAAGCCATTGCAGATTTACTGCAAACACTAAAATTAACAGTGTACCTAACCAAAAGTTCGGAATGGAAATGCCTGCAAGCGCAAACGTGGTTGACGTGACATCCAGCCATGAATTATGTTTGAGTGCTGATATCAACCCTGCAAATATCCCAATGACTACCGCAACAATCATACTGGCAATCGCAAGTTTTAGTGTATTTGGAAAACGGATTGATATAGCCTCTGAAACAGCTTGCTTTGACTGATAGGAATAACCAAAATCCCCTTGAGCTGCATGTTTTAAATACCTTCCATATTGAACAAGGAATGGATCATTTAAGCCAAGATTATCTCGGATGGCTTCCAAATCGGTTTCAGTCGCCGTAGGTCCGCCCACCATCGTGGCTGGGTCGCCAGGAGCTATGTACATGGATGAAAAGACAAGAAAGGAAATTCCTAGTAATAAAAAAACCAGTTGTATCCCTCTTCTGACAATCAAAGCTATCATTTATTCCCCCACCTTCTTACAATTGTTAATTGATTTTTTTAATTTGATTAACAATTGGTTGTTATTTGTTAAATGTGATTATAGAGCATTGAGAATTAAAAATCTACATGAATATTCAAATAAATTATAATTTTTCATTTTTTATATTCCTTTCGTTAATAAATAGTGATTATCTCCTACATAACGTAATTCGTTTTAGAAAAAATCAATCAAATTGTTAGTATCGCCTTATTAAAACGATGAAAACGTTTACAATCATTTCGTAAGTTGAAATTTCTATACAAAAAGACCCCTGACTTTTCATAAGAAATGTCAGGGGTCTTTATTTTGTTATAGTTTTAATCCGCTTCGGCTCTTGAAGCGTCTTAATAATATGTGGCTTTCCACACGCGTAATGCCTTCCAATGCGTACAATTCTTCGTTGATGAACTTTTCTAGATTGGAGAAATCATCCACCAAGACATGCATATGCAGGGTTGAAGGTCCGGTCATTTGATAACAGCTCGCAACACTAGGGTTATCAGCAAGTTTTTCAGCCACTTCCACAAGCGAAGATGGTTCACAGTCCACTTCAAAGAAGCCAGATACACTTTTACCAACTTTCTCCGAGTTGATTACCACCGTGAAACGTTCAATGACTCCCGCTTCTTGCAACTGGTGTACACGTTCGCGCACAGCAACGCGTGATAAGTTCAATTCTTTACCTATATCTACATACGATAAGCGTCCATTAGCAATCAATAATTCTAAAATACGTTTATCTGTAGCATCTAAACGCATGGGCCACCCACTTTCCACCATTGTATTGGTATTATACGAAAAGAATTAGCAGCTGGGAAGAAAAATAATTAATATTCTTACGATTTGTTTTTAAACGGGAATTTATATACACAGAACGACAGAAGACCAACTTCATAGAAGCTGGCCCTCCAAATAAATTATTCTGCTAGTCCCATTTCAGTACGCACAACTTCAGCAATGCGTTCCACATATCGTTCGCAATCTTCTTGCGTTGACGCTTCAACCATGACACGCACCAATGGTTCAGTACCGGAAGGACGTACCAACACGCGGCCATTGCCAGCCATTTCTTGCTCAACTTCCGCAATGACTGCCGCCACTTTTGCATTATCCGTTACGCCATGTTTGTCCGTGACACGTACATTCACAAGTTTTTGTGGGAAAATCGTCATTTCAGCTGCAAGTTCAGACAGCTTCTTGCCTGTAATTTTCATGATGTTCACCAATTGAAGACCCGTTAGTAAACCATCACCTGTTGTATTATAATCCAGGAACACGATGTGTCCTGATTGTTCTCCACCTAAATTGTAGCCATTGTTTTTCATTTCCTCGACAACATATCGATCACCAACCGCTGTTTGCACGCTACTCATACC
>NZ_JBFUJC010000012.1:0-21912 GCF_056401595.1 Paenisporosarcina sp. P4_E4_2
CGTGTACACTGAGAAAAGGGTTACTTACTGGACAAGATACCCAATAAAGAATTTAAACCAAATTATGAAAAAAGGCGGAATCTAAAATGACAAATCCTGAGCAAACGAATTTACCACCAAAAACATGTTCAATCGAACGTCTAATTACGATGGAATCTGATATTGAAAAAGTACTGCAAGGTGTAAAAACAGCAACACGTCGTAACGGTCGTTATGCCGATATTGGTGAGATTATGGAATTAAACGGACAGTCCTTCATCATCAACAATGTGTACATCCAAGCACTTGGTGACTTAAACGAAGAACACGCACGTCAAGAAGGTTTTCAATCGGTCGAAGACTACAAACAATCGATTTTGTCATACCACCCTGGCATGCCTTGGTTACCTACAATGACTGTATGGGTTCATGAATTTTCCCCGGTAAAAGCTTAACCTATGAATGATTTTTCCATTTACATCGTCTTCATCCATGTTTTAAGTGCAGTTTTGTCAGTAGGTCCCTTGTTTGTGTTGTTTGTTGTTCTACGGAAAATGCAAGAAAGTGATCGCCAGCTTGATCAATCACTCATCTCCATTTTTCGTTCAGTTGTTCGACTCATAAAGCATGCCGGGCATGTCCTCGTCGGCTCCGGAGTTTTACTCATTATCATTGGACCTTGGCCATGGTATACGTCATGGATTGTAATGACAATTGCACTTATGGTGGTTTCCATTTTCTTTCTTGCCCGTGCATTTTCAAGCACTCTCAAGAAATTTGATGACGTTGAAGCTGATCGTTTTTCTTTAATTTCCAAACTTCGGAAAGCAACATGGATTTATATTATATTATTGGTACTTATGCTTGCTTTAATGGTTATAAAGCCAACATTGTGGTGAATTGAAACGATGCAGGATGAACTTTCATCCTACATCGTTTTTTTCGTTCTTTTATATGCTTCCTTATTAATGAATAATTTGGGCAATTATTGCCATAGTAAGACGGATGGATATATTTATTGGTTAAAAATAAGGAGGACTTTCTATGGAAGACCATACACAAATGAGCTGGAAAGAAGATACAATCATTGGGCAATTACACAATTCCGTAGACAATGCTGCGATGGCGGTAGGACAAGCTTTAACGAACCCGTCTGAGCAATTTATCCACCAAGCCCACGAAATGATTGAGCGTGCTGATCGAGCGGTCGAAAATGCGCTGAAAAACCAAGGGCAAACAGATCCGGTTAGTTTACTTCAGGATCAGTTAAGCGTACAAAAAGAAAAATTGAATCGACTTCACTAGACGAAAGAGAAATTCTTTATTTTTATCTATTTATGAATGCTGTCAGAGTGTCTTTGCGGTTAGCGTAAATATAAGATAAACAACAAACCAAATTTTTAATTTAAGTATGCCCGCAAACTGGATGCTCATGCTTTAATCAATTAAAGAGACCCATCAGTTCGCTGATGGGTCTTCACCGTTTTATACAAACTTCATAAGGGTATCAATAGAAGTAGACGAATAAATTCGGAGGTGCTTCACAAATGGAAGAACAAACAAGAACGATTGTTCAGCAATCATTGAATGCATTATTGGAAAATGAATCATTTCTGCCTGAATTAAAAGGAGACATGCGCAAAACGGCGTTCACTTCTCTCAGCGCAATCCTTTCAACACCGAACCAGATACATAAATCATTTTTACGTATTCCCTTGGAAGCAGGGGAAGTAATCCGCATTCCTTCCTATCGCGTCCATCATAATGATGCACTGGGACCTTATAAGGGTGGGATTCGTTTTCATGAGTCCGTCAATGAAGAAGAAGTCGTGAATCTAGCGTTTTTAATGACATTAAAAAACTCCCTACATAATGTTCCTTTTGGAGGAGGAAAAGGCGGAATCATTATTGATCCCAAAGCATTTTCTGAACAGGAATTGCAACGCATTTGCATTAAGTATGTACGCTATTTCAATAACGTCTTAGGTCCAGACAAAGACATTCCAGCACCGGATGTAGGCTCAGGCGAACGTGAAATGGACTGGATGATGGCTGAATACAAAAAAATCAATCCTGGCCAACCCTACCTCGGTAGTTTCACAGGAAAAAGTGTAATCAACGGAGGCTCTTTAGGTCGCCGTGAAGCAACCGGTAAAGGCGTCTACTTCACTTTCCGTTATTTACTGAACGACTATGTAAAAACAAACGAAGAAACATTAACTGCATCTTCCAATCCCTTTGCCAAGACAGCAGTGGAGTATGTGGATCGACCTTTGAGTGTAGCTGTTCAAGGATTCGGTAACGTAGGATCGGTATCCGCCTTGGAAGCCTTCCGATGTGAGCATATCCAGAACAAAGTCGTTGCGGTAAGCGATCGGAATGTAACTCTATTCAATGCAGATGGGTTGGATATACCTGCACTCGTGAACTTTTCCGCAAACAATCACGGGGATTTACCAACAACTCCAGAACAGTTGAAAGAAATAAATGTAAGTGCTGAAATTCAATCACGCGAAGATATTTTAACCATGAACGTTGATGTGTTGTTCCTGGCAGCTTTGGAAAATCAGTTGACAGATCAAAATATGACAGAAATTAAAGCCCGTATTATTGTCGAAGGCGCAAACGCTCCCACCACTAAAGAAGCAGATGATTATTTAAGCGCAAAAGGAGTCGTTATCATTCCTGACATTTTAGCAAATGCAGGTGGTGTAATTGTTTCTTACCTGGAATGGCTTCAAGGTCGCGAAACCCAGTTCTATACAGAAGAGCAAGTCCACTCCCAGTTACTCGAAAAAATGAAGAACACGTTGGATATTATTCTTCCGCAATATTTTGGCGATCCCTTCCCGCTTCGTCAAAACTGTTATATTCACTCGGTAACGCGATTATCGACTGTCTTATACAAACAAGGGAAACTATATTAAAAACCAAAAAGTCGCGGGTAGAGTCTTCTCACCATGCGACTTTTTGATTTAATTAAATAATAGTAACTTTTTCTTTTTGAAGCTCTAATAGCACCGGATCTTCTGTTTTCGTAAAATCCAATTTCAGCTTTTCTAATTCAAGGCGCATTTTTTCCGTTTCCGCGATAAAATTTTCACCCTTCAACTTTTCAAGTTCCAACTCATCTTTTAGCATTTTAGCTCTCAACTTCTGATTTCCTCGTAGATGTCCCAAAATAATAGCTGTGAGCGGAATTGAAAATACCATGACGACTGCAATCAATCCTATTAAATTCTCCATGAATTCACCTCAATTTTATTAGTAGTGTATTTCTAATATAGTCATTTGCTTTATGTGTTATACGAGCTTAAGGTAGACTTGGTTTCAATTGGAATAGAAATTCCACTTTCAGCTTCTGCATCTTCAGGACACTCAAATTGCTTCAGGTAAGCAACCTTACCGTTTTTCATAATGATATACGAATAAATCATCGCTTCTTTTATAACCAACCCATCATCACTTTTCCAAATACCTCGATGTTTTAAAACCAATTTTTCTTCTTTTACATAACTATTTAAGGTTTTTAATGTCATTCCCGTTCGAATAATGCTTTTCACCAAAGATTGCAACCCAAAATTCGACTCTTTATCATCCACAACTTCAACGTGTTCATCAGTTAACTTTAGCAATCCATCAATATTACGTTCATTCCAATATTGCTGCCATTTCGCAGCAACAATAAGTGTGAGCTGATTTTTCATAAAGATAAATCTCCCATTTGTRTGATTTGAGACATTAAAGGTTCTAACTTTATAGTTTACACAACTTTTGAATTACATAGGTTATAGATTTCGACAATAATTCCAGAAAACCTGCTTCTTATGTCACATAATAACACCGTTTTCAATTATTTTTCTATTGAACAGCAGTTTAAACCATTAAATTGAAACTCCACCTAACGAGAAAATCCAAAATACGCAAGGCACATTGAGCTCACGGAAGTGTAATTCCAAAATGCTCTCTATGTTTCCTGACGCTTTTAGATCATTCCAGTTTGCACAAAATACTTTCGCTGCTTTTATGAAGAGTGCTAGGCTGCCAAAAATAAGTATCTTTAAAGGCTAGATTTTCATACAAGGGTTATAATTTAATCAATTTTTTCTTCTAGTCTGAGAAAAATAGTAAGTAATAAAAACAACTCTTCTAATCATCCTGACCTATATGATAGATGTCATGCCTTCCACTTGACGTTTATGTCTTTTATTATCTGCTCCTAATCCCTATTCTTAAGGTAACAAGTTTTTAACGAAAAATTAAAATACATTTTTTCCAGGAGGACGCTATGAGTAAGGAAAAAACAATGCAGTTGCGTAAGCAAGTGGCGCCATTTGAAAAGTCTGATACGTCAGCGAGTATCATGCAAATTATTAATACGATTCCCCCGTTTTTCATTTTATGGTACTTAGCATATTTGAGCTTAGATGTTTCAATTTTTTTAACAATCGCTTTGGCAGTGATTGCATCAGGCTTTATCGTTCGAATCTTTATCATTTTTCATGACTGTACACATGGTTCATTCTTCAAGAGCAAGAAAGCCAATTCTATCTTGGGAACCATTACAGGTATTTTGACTTTGTTTGCTTATGAAAAATGGAAACGCGATCACTCGATTCACCATGCAACAAGCAGTAACTTGGATAAACGCGGAACTGGCGATGTTTGGGTTATGACGGTTGATGAATATATCGAAGCAACACCTGGTCGTCGTTTTGCTTATCGTCTATATCGCAATCCAATAGTAATGTTCGGTTTAGGACCGTTCTTCTTATACTTGGTATCAAATCGTTTCAATCGTAAAGATGCACGCAAGAAAGAGCGCAACAACACATACTTCATCAACGTTGCAATCGTTGCCTTGTATGCTTTTATGATTTGGTTAGTAGGCATCCAAGCGTTCGCAATTATTCAAGGAACGATCTTGATTGTTGCCGGTTCTTTTGGAATCTGGTTGTTCTACGTACAGCATCAATTTGAAGATTCTTATTTCGAAGATGAAGAACAATGGGATTATGTAAAAGCTGCAGTTGATGGCAGTTCGTTCTACAAATTACCTAAAGTGCTTCAATGGTTAACAGGAAACATCGGTTACCACCATGTGCATCATTTAAGCCCACGAGTACCTAACTATTTGTTGGAGCAAGCACATGAATCGACACCACCTCTTCATAAAGCAACGACCATTACATTGAAAACAAGTTTWCAATCGATTCACTTCCGCCTATATGACGAAACGAAAAAAACGTTTGTAAGCTTCAATGAAATTAAACATTTACTGAACGACACGAAAACTTCTTTGCAAATGCAAACAAAACGTTCAAGCATTCAAGAGAAATAGTAAGATGAAAAACCATTCCGCATAGGGAATGGTTTTTCTGTCTGTTATAATTAACTCAAGACAAAAGCACCTAATTTATGGAGGCACTTATGCAAAGTTGGTATCAGATTTTCCCTAAAAACCCTTATGTCAGTATTTACATATGGATTATTTTTTGTATTTTGCCGTTATTTTATATATTCAAATCGTACTCACCATCAGAAAGTTTCCTTGGACTGCTGTTAGTTTTAGGGTTCTTTTTAACATATCGCCGATCGTTCATGTCAAAAGGATGGCGTATGTATGTGTGGATTGCTTTTCAAATTGCCATCAGCATAACGTTGATTATATTATTTGGTTATCTTTATTTTTCATTGTTCCTGGCATTTTTTATAGGTAACATTCGCAACAAAGCTGGATTCATCACGATGTACGTCGTTCACCTTGTAACCACGATGGTGTCTGTCAGCATTGGGTTCTTCACACAGTACGACCTACTTGTATCTCAATTTCCGTTCATTCTAATCGGCGTCATCGGTGTGATTTTATTGCCTTTCAATTCGTACAATCGCAATAAACAAGAAAAACTCGAAGGCCAACTGGAGGATGCCAACAAACGCATTTCGCAATTGCTTGTCATGCAGGAACGCCAACGAATTGCACGTGATTTACACGATACATTGGGTCAAAAGCTTTCTTTAATCGGACTGAAAAGCGATTTAGCCAGTAAAGTAATCGAAAAAGACCCCGTTCGGGCTAAAAACGAGCTTCATGATATCAATCACACTGCTCGTATAGCGTTAAAAGAAGTACGAGAACTAGTTTCAAATATGCGATCAGGCAAGCTGGTGGATGAACTTTTACGTGTCCAGCAAATCTTGAAAGCTGCAGAAATCGACTTTCGAGTTAAAGGGAATTCAGTGCTAAAAGATACTCCATTACTCGTTGAAAATGTTTTAAGTATGTGTTTAAAAGAAGCGGTAACCAATGTTGTCAAACACAGTCAGGCCACGTTTTGTCACGTGTTAATTAAACAATCACAGACTGAATTGTTTCTTCAAGTACAAGATAATGGCATTGGGCTTGAAGGAGATAAACAATTTACAGATGGCAATGGCTTGCGTGGAATGAAAGAACGTCTAGAATTTGTCAACGGAATCATTGAGATATTAAGCATCGAAGGGACGACCCTTAATATCCGGATCCCACACGTCATCTTACAATCAATTGAGGAGGAAAATTCATGATTCGTATTGTCATTGCTGAAGATCAACGCATGTTACTAGGAGCTCTTGGTTCATTACTCGATTTGGAGGATGATATGGAGGTTGTCGGTAAAGCGCATAATGGGGAAGAAGTATTGTCTTTAGTCCACCAATTGAATCCCGACGTATGCATTATGGATATTGAAATGCCTTCGAAAACTGGTTTGGACGCTGCTGAAGAACTGAAAGATCACGATTGTAAAGTAATCATTCTTACAACATTTGCCCGATCAGGTTATTTTGAAAGAGCTCGAAAAGCAAATGTCATGGGATATCTCTTGAAAGACAGCCCGAGTGAAGATTTGGCCAACTCTATTCGCAGTATCATGGAAGGACGCCGCGTATACGCACCGGAGCTCATCGACCTTGCGTATAGTGGCGACGAAAACCCTTTAACGGATCGGGAACATCAAGTACTCGAATTGATAGCTGACGGTAAAAACACAAAAGAGATTGCGAGTCAGCTATACATTACAACCGGTACGGTCAGAAACTATATTTCCGTAATCTTAGACAAACTGGACGTAACCAATCGAATTGAGGCCATTTCACGTTTTAAAGAAAAAGGCTGGTTTAAGTAAAAACTCTACAAATTAAAAACACGCTTAGTGGCAATTCCTAAGCGTGTTTTATTTCTTATTCGATGCCTGGTATTGTTCCGAGATGATGAAATCATCTTCCATTAGAACATAAGGATGTGTTTCCATCAAAATCTTTTTTATATAGTCTGGCATTCTCTTTCCTTCGTACGCACAGATTAATGGAAACGACAGCTGATTTACAGCTTCGTCTACTATTTTCTCAAAATCTTCTATGAGATGTAGGGGCTCTTCCATAGTTGCCCACTCCACATGCGCCCACGAACGGAATGAGATATTATTGTCCACGTAGGGCTGTACTGTTTTATTAAAGTAATCCGTGATTGCAGGAGGATGATAACTGCCACTAGAAAAATAAAAATCGAAGCTGTTTACAAAGTGTATGAACTCCATTTGTTCTTTCGTTAACTGTCTGCTCAGCTCTTTGTGAATAATAGGGTAAAGACGGGCATTTTCAATAATAATTATGTAATCTCCTGCCGCAATACCATCTAGTATAAAATTCATAATCTGTTTATGGTAATTATCCATTCCATTGTATGAATACAGTACATGCACATTCCTTTGGTCCTCAAACAACTGATTCATTTTACTTTTCATGTAATCATTCCTTCTCTACTGTATCTCCTTAATTATACTAGAATTATGTAAATGGTGTATATCAAGAATTTCCAGTTTCATTAACGAGGACCATTCGTCTAGGTATGTTAGATTGATTTAATCAGTGTACATTATTTCGGTCTTTATCTCCTGCAATCTTCAGGTACTGAACGTGCCATTCCTCAGTCACCGTGCTTATACTTACACCAATGAACCCTTCGTTTAAAAGTCGTTGCTGAGTGGCGGTGTCTGACATCGGAATCAGCCTCTCTTCAGAGGACTTAACATCGTTTTGCTCATCTTTGAACGTTTTCATAAACACATATCGAAGTTTGCCACCATATTTTTGGCTCAAGGCCACAATGTGAAGACCCAGTACAAATTTATCCTTTAGGCTAGGAATGTTAAACGGCGCAACTGTTGAACAAACATAATCGTACCGAAAGCGATCGATGGTGCCCATTACAATCTTCCCCATTTGAAGCTGAAGACCTTTTCCGCGATAGTCTGGGTGAACGATGGATAGTTCCAAATAAATGACTCGACTTAATGCCCCCAATGATAGACCCGCATCTAACCCTAAGTGATCTCCATCAATGAATGGCATCAGCAACGCGCGGAATGCAACCAGTTTTTGTCCTTCAAACAACCCAACTATTAACCCGTTACCGTTCAAAATAAATTCAAATTCAGATCGAGATAATGGTTGTAGCGTATCTGTAGAAGCCATATGTTTTTTTGCAAGTTGCTGTAGCTCCAACATGTTTGGCAAGTCATGATGCTCCAAGACTTTAGGTGAGAATACCATTGAATCTATTATGATTGGTTCCATTAGTTGATCACCGCTTTCTTTTGAGTTGAACTCTTTAAAATTCATGCCTGAATTAGCTATATTCATTGTTTACGTGCTTGCCCCAATACCGCATGGTACGATGTAGACACAATTAATAAGATTAGTATTATCTTTCTTAAAGGAGATTTGAAATGATGGACCAAAAAACAATGACCGACTACATCATCCAAAAATATCAAGAAGACGAACATGTGATGATTCAACTATTTGTGCAATGGTGTCAAAACTATGATATTGACCCTTTATCTTTATATCAAAAAGCATACCCTACCCAAGGTGCCAATGAAACTTTGAAATCAATCATCGAAAACAACGAGCCAATAGATTTAGACATTGATTCAGGCACACTTATTGAGATTCTTCAAATGTTCGGGAACGATGATCTCGCATTTATGGTGTCTGAAGAGGCTAATAAGCTTAAAAAGTGAAAGAGATGCAAGAAATCACCTGATATTTCACTAGTCCAACTAACCTCCCTCTTTTTCCAACTAAAGCTCTTTATTTTCAAACTAAACCTTATCTCGACATATTTCCACGACGAAAAAAAAATCTTATTTTTTGCACTCTATCGAAAAAGATTGTGGTCGGCTATTTCTTTCGCTTTCCGCGGACGAAACGCTAGCCTCCTCGACTCAGCTGTCTATGACAGCTGAGCCTGTGGGGTCTAGCTTGTTTCGCTTTTCCGCAGGAGTCTTCAGAAATAGCCAACCACCTTCCAACTTAAATATTTTGCAGAGACACGCTTACAGAAGCAATTTCTTTTGATTGGAGTGGAGGCGGCGGAAAACAACTGCTCCTGCGGTTACTCGTCGCAAAGATTAGGACCAAATTGCCTTTGGTCCCAATCTTTTCAGCGGGAACAGCACGAGCTGAAGACCCCGCAGGAACGTAGTGACGAGGAGGCTGAAGCCGTGCCCGCGAAACGCGTCCGCCGCAATGGAAATCAACATTTTCACGCATAGGCTCTTTTTCAATAGTATACAGTTACATCCACTCATTTTTTTGTTTGTCTACAGTCTGAAAAGACTGTCCCCCTTCGGGCTCAGTCTTTTTTGTGTTTCTTATCGATTAAATGACTCAAACATTGAAGCGAATCCTAGACCAAGAACTACTCCTAATTCGCTGATGTACGGGATTCTATCTTACTTATCGAATCATTTTCGAAGGGTCTACAATTCGATCGAACTCTTCTTCCGTCAGTAGTCCACTTTGAAGCGCGGCTTCTTTCAGCGTACTGCCAGATTCATGTGCCTGCTTGGCAATTTTCGCTGCATTTTCATAGCCAATATGCGGATTAAGAGCAGTGACCAACATCAACGAATTGCTAACATGATGGGAAAGCTGTTCCACATTTGGATGAATGCCAACTACGCAATGGTCATGGAAGCTTCTCACACTGTCACTAAGCAATCTCACGGATTGCATAAAGTTATAGAAAATGACGGGTTTAAAAACATTCAACTCAAAGTTACCTTGGCTTGCTGCGAAACCAATTGTCGCATCATTACCCATTACTTGTGTAGTAACCATCGTTAGCGCTTCACTTTGTGTCGGGTTCACTTTACCAGGCATAATCGAACTTCCCGGTTCGTTAGCAGGAATGGTAATTTCACCGATTCCGCTACGAGGTCCACTTGCTAACCAGCGAACGTCATTCGCAATCTTCATTAAATCTGCAGCCAGTGCCTTAAGTGCGCCATGCGCATACACAAGTTGATCATGACTGGTCAAGGCGTGGAATTTATTCGCTGACGACACAAAATTCAAACCAGTCTCCCCGCTCACTTCAGTCGCCACACGTTCACCGAATTCCGCATGTGCATTGATGCCAGTTCCGACGGCTGTCCCTCCTATGGCAAGCTCACCCACATGAACAATGCTTTCACGAATCATCTCTTCGCTTTTAACGACCATGTGTTTCCACCCACTGATTTCCTGACCTAAGGTTAATGGTGTGGCATCTTGCAAATGCGTTCTGCCGATTTTAATAATATCTTTAAATTCATTTTCTTGTTTTTCGAAGGTTTGTTTTAAACGAGCTAGTTCTGGTAATAACATGGTCTGCAGTACTTCCACTGCCGCAATATGCATAGCTGTCGGGAAGGTGTCATTCGAGCTTTGCGATTTGTTCACATCATCATTTGGATGGAGTATTTCTTCACTCCCGGTTTCTTTCAACAACTGATTCCCTCGATGGGCAATCACTTCATTCACATTCATATTCGATTGTGTACCGCTCCCAGTCTGCCAAACGACTAATGGAAAATGTTCATCCCACTTACCTTCCCGTATCTCTGAAGCTGCACGAGAAATCGCTTGCATCTTCCCTTCACTCAAGGTGCCTAAATCAAAATTCACTTTTGCAGCTGCTTTCTTCAATACGGCAAATGCATGAATTAATTCAATGGGCATCAATTCGGTGCCAATCGCAAAATTCTCTTTGCTGCGTTGCGTCTGTGCACCCCACATTTTATCAACGGGTACTTGAATTTCCCCAATGGAATCATGCTCTATTCGAAATTTGGTCATGTTGAATACTCCTCCTTTGAGTAAGTTTAAAGAAAAAGGATTTAAAAATTCAAATATTTCAACTTAAAGCATTCGCATATTCTCTACAATACATACGCTTTTCTTAACATGAATAATAGTTTGTCACACGAAATGAACATTAAGTTCAGGAGATGATGTGTGTTGGAACCACAACCCATCTTATCTTTATTAAATAATCTAATGGAGCAAAATTAGCAGATGCAATACTAACTCTCATTCATGATGCAATTAAAAAGACATCCAATTTAATTGTCTAATTGGATGTCTTTTTTCGTTGGGATCAATCTWTTGAAGCAAGTTCAGGAATTGTCTTGTCCGTTCTTCTTTTGGATTTGAGAACATGTCTATTGGTTTGCTACGCCTAGTCAGTCCAATGAGATGGGCGTTTCAAGTATGAAGGTAAAATTGTTTCTTTGTCACCTTTAGCAGAGTTAATTTGCATTTGCGTTAGAAACATACTTGTTGAAAGATTCGCACCACTTAAATCTGCATCCCGTAAATCAGCACCAATGAAATCGACACCTCTTAAATCCGTATTTTGCATATCTGCTGCAATTAAATATGCTCCCCTCAAATCAGTCGCTCTTAAATCTTTTCCTTTTAACTTTTTCCCAATCCAATCGATTCCTCTAAAGTCATGTTTTCGCGTATTCTTAGCACCGAAAAACTTTAATATTAATTCATTTCTAATATACTTACTAGATTCTAAAAGTAATTCATTTACAGGCAGTCGATAAGTATTTATATCTAATAATAATAATGCATCAGCATCAAGCCGCGTTAAACTCTCTAATTGAACTAATTGTAAATTCAATTTAACTGTTAACGGATGTGAAACCTTGTAGGATAATGATTCTGCAATATACGCAATCATTTCGTACAGTTGCTCCATAATTGGAAATACACGAAACATTTTCTCGCCAACTTCAGGATTTTCTCGCCAGTCTATTCCATTGAAAGTATCTTGAGAAACCTTTTGTCCAGCTCCTAAGCAATCGAATACTGTACACCCCTTAAATCCATTTTCTCTAAGACTACTGTGAATTTGACAACGGTAATCTGACTTTAAATTAGGGCAAGGTATTCCAGATGCTTTATTAATTGCAAAATCACTTGATGCAATAATATTTAGAGCTGTGCAACATAGACCAAAGCAGTTTGTACAATCTGCTTGCAGACTCTCTCTAATTTCTTTAGCCGTTGCTAATCTTTTATCTCCAGACATTTCTCACACCTCGTAATTTTTATCTTCCACACCAACATTTTATACACACGTAACTGATTAAAAATAGATTGCATTCTCTTAGTGGTTAGCAAGATTTTCAATGGAATTTCACTATAATTTAACATTATTTTCTTAAAATGAGTAGCCTCTATTTAAAAACGGATTGAAAGATTTTTAACAAAGTTCATTATTATGCCAAAAAAAGACATCCAATTAGACTGTCTAATTGGATGTCTTTTTACGTTGAATCAATCTCTTTTATTGAAGCAAGTTCAGGAATTGTCTTGTCCGTTCTTCTTTTGGATTTGTAAACATGTCGATTGGTTTGCTGCGCTCGATAATTTTACCTTGATCCATAAAGATGACTTCGTCCGCCACGTCGTTGGCAAATCGCATTTCATGCGTTACTACTACCATTGTGATGCCTTCGCCAGCTAAATCTTTCATCACTTGCAATACTTCCCCAACTAACTCGGGATCCAGTGCAGAGGTCGGTTCATCAAACAGCATCACTTTCGGTTCGAGCGCCAGCGCTCTGGCGATACCTACACGTTGCTGTTGACCACCTGAAAGTTGATGGGGATAGAAATCAAGCTTGTCCCCTAAACCCACCTTAATCAATAACTGCTCTGCCTTTTTACGCGCTTCTGCTTTTGACAGTTTCTTCACAGTAACGGGACCTTCCATTACGTTTTGAATGGCTGTCATATGTGGAAACAAGTTATAGTGCTGGAAAACCATCGCTGACTTTCTTCTAAATAGATCAATCGTTCTTTTAGGGACGGATTTCGAGAAATCCGCCGTCTGGTCATCGATTGTAATACTGCCTGAAGTCGGAACTTCCAATATATTTAAGCATCGAAGCAATGTCGTCTTGCCTGATCCAGAAGGGCCAATAACCACAATAACTTCGCCTTTATTAACTTGCAGGTCGATTCCTTTTAAAACTTCTAGATCGCCAAATTGTTTTTTTAATCCATTTATTGAAATCATCTCTTACTCCTTTCTTCATCCTTTTGTTATCTCGATACATAGCGATCGAAGCGATGTTCCAGTCGACCTTGGATAAGCGAAAGGAAGAAACAAATAATCCAATAAAGAATCGCTACTTCTGTATATAACAGTAAAACTTCATAATTTGTTGCCGCAATTTCCTGGGCTCTTCTGAACATTTCCGTTACGAGAATCAGAGATGCCAATGACGTATCTTTTACCAAACTGATGAATGTATTCGACAGTGGTGGAATGGACACACGAGTTGCTTGTGGCAAAATCACGCGCTTCAATGTTTGAGAATAAGTCATCCCAATCATATGTGCAGCTTCCCACTGACCTTTAGGTATAGAGAGAATAGCCGCACGAATTACTTCTGAAGCATAGGCGCCAACGTTTAAGGAAAATCCGATTACCGCCGCTGGAAATGGATCAATGACAATTCCTACAGAACCCAATCCATAAAATAAAATGAACAACTGTACCAATAATGGCGTACCGCGAATCGCAGACACGTAGAAACGGGCAATCCATTGAAACGGCTTAACGGTCGAGATTCTTCCCAAAGCCGTCAGTATGGCTAACGCAAGTCCTAATATAAAGGAGATTAAAGACAATGGAAGCGTATATACAACAGCACCCTCCAGCAAAGGCAGGAGGGATGATTGCGCGATATCTAGATAGCGCTCCATTTTTTCAGGGTCGACGAAAAAACTATTCCAAGACATTTTCGCCGAACCATTTTTCCGAGATTTCGTCGTACGTGCCGTCTTCAATCATTTCGTTCAAGGCTTTGTTTACAGCCTCCACTAAAGTTTCATTACCTTTGCGGAACATTAATCCACTTTGAGCCACGTCGTCTGCTTCATCTACAATTTGAATTTWTGCATTCGGTTTTTGTTTTTGGAAATCCAAAACGGAAAGTTTATCATTAATCGTTGCATCTACACGTTGAGAGTTCAACAATTCAATTGCTTGGTTAAATCCATCTATGCCTACCAATTCTGCACCATAAGATTTAGCAAGTTCAGCATAGTTACTTGTTAATGACTGCGCTGATTTCAGCCCTTTAAGATCTTCAAAGCTTTTTACTTCTTTGTTATCTGCATGTGTCACTAGTACAGCTGCTGAAGAAATATACGGCTCAGAGAAATCATATTTCGCTAGTCGTTCTTCTTTAATTCCTACTTGGTTAGCTATCATGTCAAAACGTTTAGAATCTAGACCTGCGAACATTGCATCCCACTGTGTTTCCATGAATTTCGGTTCCACACCTAAACGTGATGCGATTTCTTCAGCAATTTCCACGTCAAATCCAGTTAACTTACCACTTTCATCATGGTATGTGAATGGTGGGTAAGTTCCTTCAGTACCAATTAATAATTCCCCATCTTTTTTCACTTTCGCTAACAAATCGCTTTCAGATGAACTTGTGTTCTTTTCATCTTTAGATGCGTTATCGTCCTTCGAACCGCAAGCTGATAACATAAAGACTGCCGTAAGTAGCAGTGCTAATAATGTAGTTAATTTCTTCATTTTTATTAATTCCTCCTAATTCATATAGACTTACTTGGTATTACTAATCTTATAACATCGGATTAATTGCGTCAAAACAAAAATCTCAGTGCATTAAAACGCGAATAATTAAGAATTATCTCATTAATTCTGTCTCTTACTATGATGATGGAAATGAACCATTTCTATCCTGCTTTTTTGGTATTTTTTTTGATTATATACACTTGTTATCCCCGTTTACATATTGATGAAACTTAATCTTTTAAAGACATACGGTGAACAGAGCTTAAAAATTTCAGGGTTTAGGAAATCTATTATTTCCACTTAATTTTTGAAACAATAAAATTTTACAAAAAGAGTGAATTTTTCAATAAATAAAGATATAATAGTTTTTAGTTCGACATCCGTGATAAAAGGGAGAGATGAAAATGGTTCAAAGTTTACCTGCACGTTCAGATGTCAAAAGAGAAGAAACGTGGAATTTACAAGATTTGTTCACTTCAGAAGAAGCTTATCAAGATGCAATTGTCGCGCTTGAAAAAGAAGTGGATGCTTTCCATCAACAATTCAAAGGTCAGATTAAAGATGCACATTCTGCTAAAGAAGCATTAAAAGGATATGAAAGCTTATATAAAATGTTCGTTCCACTTGGCACCTACGCCGGCCTTGCATACAGTACTGATCAAACAGACAGTGATGCACAAATGCGTTCTGCTCGATTCGGTTCAGTGTCAGCGAGCTTAAGCAGTAAATTATCTTTTGTGGATAGTGAATTACTGGAGTTGCCTGTGGAAGTTTTGGAAGAAGCAATGAAAAACGCAACTGAATTCGGACATTATTTGAAGACATTGATTCGCAAAAAACCACATCAGCTTCATCCTGAAGTGGAAAAAACATTGGCTGCATACTCTTCTTCATTTGATGGTCCTTACGAGTTGTATAATACGACGAAAATGGTCGATTTATCCTTTGAAGATTTTGRAGTGAATGGTAAAAAATATCCGTTAAGCTATGTGCTTTTTGAAGGCGATTGGGAAGCGGAGACAGATACCGATGTTCGCCGTGCTGCATTTAAAGCATTTTCAAATCAACTGAAAAACTATCAGCATACAACAGCAAAAACGTACGATATGAATTTACAAATCGAARAAACAACGTCTGATTTACGTGGCTATGACAATATTTTTGATTATTTGTTGTTTGGTCAGGAAGTGGATAAGTCATTGTTTGACCGTCAAATCGACTTGATTATGACTGAGCTTGCACCACATATGCGTAAGTATGCGAAATTGCTTCAAGATGTTCACGGATTGGAAGAAATGACTTTTGCGGACTTGAAGATTCCATTGGATCCTTCATATGAACCAAAAATCACGATCGAAGAATCCAAGAAATATATGAACGATGCACTTGCGATACTGGGTGATGACTATTTGGACATGGTCAACCGTTCATTCGATGAACGCTGGATTGACTTTGCACAAAATAAAGGGAAATCTACTGGTGCTTTCTGCTCCAGCCCGTACGGTTTCCATCCTTACATTTTAATTTCATGGTCAAGCCGTATGAATGAAGTATTCGTGTTAGCACATGAACTGGGACATGCAGGTCATTTCTACAATGCCCATAAAAATCAAAATGTCTTTAACTCCCGACCATCCTTATACTTCATTGAAGCACCATCGACGATGAATGAAATGCTGATGGCGAACCATTTGCTGGAAAACTCGGACGATCCGAAGTTCAAGCGATGGGTCATTTCTTCTATCGTGGCACGCACTTACTACCACAACTTCGTGACACATTTACTTGAAGCTGCTTATCAACGTATAGTCTATGAACGCGTGGATGCAGGTAAAAACGTCAATGCGGGGATTTTGAATGAAATCAAACGAGGTGTACTGGAAGAATTCTGGGGAGATGCAGTTGAAATCACGCCAGGAGCTGAATTGACATGGATGCGCCAACCTCATTATTATATGGGCTTGTATCCATACACTTACAGCGCTGGACTGACAATTTCTACACAAGTTTCAAAACGTATTTTAGAAGAAGGCGAACCGGCTGTAGCTCAGTGGTTGGAAGTTCTTCAAGCAGGCGGTACGAAGTCGCCGGTTGAACTTGCTCAAATGGCGGGCGTCGACATTACAACTGAACAACCGCTTCGTGACACAATTGCCTACATCGGCGAATTAATTGATGAATTGGTGAAACTGACAAAAGAAATCGAAGCAGTACCAGCTAAATAAATTGAGCATAAAAAACGAACCTTGGTCTATATTTGACCAAGGTTCGTTTGCTTCTCACATTTTCAATTATTTTCTAACGATAGCGACCTGGACACTCTTTTTCCCAAACAGCTGGAATTTTCCTAGGAACGGCTTCGCTTTAAAATATGTAAACAATAAGCAACCCGTGATAACTATCAAACTTCCCATTCCCTGTATCCAAGTCATGCGTTCCCCTAGTAAAAGATAAGCAAGAATGGCGGTGAAAATCGGATTAAAATTCAGGAAAATGCCTGACGTCGTTGCACCTATTTTTTGAACGGCTATGTTCCATAACAACATACAGATTACCGTAGAGACGACTCCGGTATAAAGAACTGATTGAATGAAGGGTGTATCCATGTTGCTAATAGCAAAGTCCTTCACATTAAAAGGGATTAACATCATTACGCCAAAAACCCCAGAATACAATGTCGCTTTCAATGGCGTTGTATATTTCATCGCCCACTTGCTGATAACCGAATACAACCCCCAGATACATACCGCAGCCATCATTAATAAGTCGCCCTTATTGAAACCTATGGAAAAAAGTACTTCGACATGTCCTTTGTAAGAACCAACAAAACACCCGTGAAAGAAATAAACATAGAACCTATCTGGAATCTGTTGATTTTCTCTTTTAAAAACACAAATGAAAACAAGGCAATGGAAAACATATTAAACGTTGAAATCAATCCTACATTTGTTGCAGACGTGAAATTCAAAGACAGGAATTGAAAAAGGTTAAATAAAACAACTCCTGTTGCCCCCATCAATACGAGTGGCAAGATGGCTTTTCGGGAAAGCACTAGACTCTTCTCTTTCCACCACACAATTGGAATCAGGCAGATAACAGCGATTAACCATCTCAATGTCGTTAACGTCACTGGAGAAGCATGGTCCACTAATGATTTCCCTACAACAAAATTGCCACCCCACAACAAGCTTGTAAACAACAACAATAGATAATAAATGTATGGCATATCATCCACCCCCTCTTCCTATTAAATTAATTTTAGCACCTTTATAGTTTTTACAATATATTATTTTGTTATATCCGTTGAATTCAAAATAAACAAAAGAATATACTATAGATACTTAATATTATTCCATTAAATACTTGACCAAGAGGCTTTTTTGGAATAAAAAAGAAAGAGGTAAACTCCATGGAATCATTGATTAGTAAAGTACTCGATCCAATCGATATTCAAATTCTCGATATTCTGCAAAGACAAGCGAATATCAGCAACGCAGAGCTCGGTCGACGTGTCAGTCTGTCCCCCCCTGCTACGCATGCGCGCATAAGAAGGCTGGAAACCGAAGGATATATCAATAGACAAGTCGCCATTCTCGATCAGCAAAAACTCGGTTTCGACCTCTTGTGCTACATCTTTATCAGCACCGATATCCATCAGGCAGAGAAACTTGAAATTTTGGAAAAGAATTTGGAATCCCTCCCCGCTGTTTTGGAATGTCATTGCCTGACTGGCGAATACAATTATTTATTAAAAGTAGCGAACAGGAACCGCCATGAACTCGAACAATTCATTCGCAAACTGAATAAACTAGGCATCTCTCGAATCCAGACCAGTCTTGCCTTACGGGAAATCAAACACTCCACCGTTTTGCCCATCAATAATCTATAAATAACTTAAATTTTCATTTCATATGAAAAAGCGGCAGTTAAAAATCTGCCGCTCGCTGCATAATAAATATTAATATTATTTATCCGATTTTCGATGATGACAACTGATGCGGAATCAGATGTTTTTTATAGAAGAAAGCTAATGTGTTCATAACGCCAGCCGGAATTTTTTTCGGAAAGAATCGCTTCGTATAAAATTGTAGATATACCGCTTTTAAATCATTCCATTGGGAACAATCTTTTGTTTGCCTGAAACGAGCGACATCAATTAGCTTGATGTCGTTATTTGCAGTAATAATAATATTCCTTAAGTGAATATCTGAAGGATTCAGCCCCTTCTTTAATGCCATTGATAAAGCCCGATCAATCTCATCAATATGGCCGGAAGTAATGGGAATGCCTTGATTAACACATTTAAAAAGAGTACGTCCTTCTATATAATCCATAACAATATAGTTCTGTCCGGTATCATAAATGCTCGGGAAATACGAAATACCATGCAGTTCTTTATAGATATCCGCCTCTTCTTTTGCAATGTATGTGAATTCCGGAAAAAAGATTTTAATGGCTTTACTGGAAGCCTTAATCCGAAAGACAAAAGCACTTCTTCCGGTACCTACGAGTGTCAATGTATTGTCATAACTGAGAAGTCGATTCTTTTTTGCGGAAATGACGACTGAATTTGCAAGTTCTTGATAAGTTTTCAAACTTAGACCCCCCTTTCTATTATAATCAACAAAAAGAGACGTTATAACCAAAAGACCTCACCAAATAATTGGTAAGGTCTCGCAAACAACTTAATGTTAGTTGCCATCAAAGCCCCAGGAATAATAACCTAATTAAAGTTGCGCCCTTGCTTATTGGCAATGTCATGCGTCAAATCATTTAAGTTCTGTTCATTTTGGTTTGCATTGGATTGATTGTTCAATTCTTTTTCACCTTGAATATCATGCTGTTGATTATTGCGATTCTGTTCCACACGATTGTCGTGCAATTTTTGATTTTGTTTTAACTCTTTTTCGTTTTCTTCTTGCTGTTTCTGCCGTTTTTCAATTTCTACAGGCTCTGGCTCAAATTCAGGAAAATCCTCTTTTTCTCTCATGGTAAATGCCTCCTTTAGAATCTTCATCTTATGCTTATTATTCCCTTCAATTTGGAGGTAAAACATATGGCTTGTAAAACATATTTAATGTCCTATATATATTGTCTTATAGAAACATTTTCATACAACAACAGGAGGTTCTTCATGGTATATACATATATTGACGGTATTCCCGAAGAAAAGTATATGATTGGCATTCAACAACTTCATCAACACGTGTTCGAAGGAGCAGAACTCTCTCTAGAGGATTTCACAACAAGCATAACTTACTTACATGCCTTGTAGTTTCCAATGATGAAGTAATCGGTTTTAAAATGGGATATGAACTCAGCCCCGATATATTTTATAGCTGGCTTGGTGGTGTACACAGTTCTTATCGCGAACAAGGAATTGCTTCCAAACTAATGGCACTTCAACACAAGCTACTTAAGAATGCCGAATACAAAACGGTTCAAACGAAATCCAGAAATAATCGAAAAGAAATGCTGATTCTTAACATCAAACATGGTTTTAATATCATTTCCACGTATACGAGTGCTAAAGGGAAACATAAGATTATTTTGGAGAAAGATTTATAAGAACTTCACTATCCTTATCGCCATTTTACGGATAAATAATTGTAAGAGTCTTCTCATCCTTTCGACTGAAATGTGCGTGATAATGCTTATATTACCAACGATAGTGGTAGACTCATGGTAGACACTTAATGGACAAGGGGCTCGATTAATATGAAAGTATATGATGTAACAATAATAGGGGCAGGTCCTGCTGGATTATTTACAGCTTTTTACGGCGGTATGCGTCAGATGTCAGTCAAAATAATTGAAAGTTTACCCAATGTAGGTGGCCAATTAACTGCACTCTATCCGGAAAAATACATATACGATATTGCTGGATTCCCTAAAGTGTGTGCAAAAGATTTAGTAGCCAATTTATCCGAGCAACTATCTATTTTCTCACCCACTATCGTCACAGATCAGTCCGTGGAAGATATGACAAGACTTGAAGATGGTACATGGCAACTGACAACTGAAAAAGAGAAACACTTATCAAAATCAGTCATTTTCACCACTGGGAATGGCGCGTTTGAACCAAAGCGACTGGAACTCGAAGAAGCAGCCAAATACGAAGGTACGCAACTTCATTATTTTGTAGATGACATGGGCAAATTTGCAGGAAAAGACGTTGTATTATTTGGTGGAGGGGACTCAGCTGTCGATTGGGCACTCATGCTTGAACCCATCGCGAAAACAGTCACTCTCGTACATCGACGTGATTCTTTCCGTGCGCACGAACATAGCTTGGATTTGCTTCATCAATCATCTGTCGTCATCAAAACACCATTTGTAGTGGATCATTTTGAACCAGAAGGTGATACGTTTACGCATGTGGCAGTCCGAAAATCAGATGGTGATATTGAATTACTAAAGGCAGATTATGTCATTGTCAATTATGGATTCCGCTCACATATTGGCAACATGAAAAATTGGGGCATGGAGATGGAACGACATGCAATCAAAGTCAATTCCAGTATGGAAACGACTCTGCCGGGCGTTTACGCAGTCGGGGACAGCAACACGTATGAAGGTAAAGTTAAACTTATCGCCTGTGGATTCGGCGAAGCACCTATTGCCATTAATTCCGCGAAACACTTCGTGGATCCAGAAACAAAGAAACATATGAAGCATTCAACCGATTTATTTTCGCATTAAACTAAAAAAGAGCAGTGAATTCATGAAGAATTCACTGCTCTTTATCTATTTATACACTCTATAGCAAAACAGACTCATTACATAAACGTTCACGTAACTTCGTTACCGGTCGATAGAAGAACTGAATCATTGGACCAATCATAAGAGTCACAAAAATAGTACCCAATCCAATTGGGCCACCGAGAATGAACGCAATCACCAACACGCCAAGCTCCATCATGGTTTTAGAGACAGCCATGCTTTTGCCAGTCAAAGTTTGAATTGCCATCATCAAAGTATCCATAGGG
>NZ_JBFUJC010000013.1:0-21523 GCF_056401595.1 Paenisporosarcina sp. P4_E4_2
AACTCCAGCAACGTACAGCGTCAGAATCCCAGCAAGAGCTCCAATAATCATTGACTCGGTTTGTATTTGAGCAACGAGAGCAGCAACTAACGCAACAATTGTAAAGACAATATCTTTTTTGCTAACTAGAATCGCTTCTGAAGCTTCTATAGTAATATCTTGTACATACTCTCTTGGTCTTCTGTAAGAAAAGAAGATGGCAACCAACAGTCCGACGACCAATCCTCCTGTTGGAATTAACATGGCATACGGGATATCTTTCATATCGATTGCAAGACCCGCAGCTTCCATTTGCGTTGCGATGATCTCATGGAAGATAAATCCGAAGCCATACGGCAATAAAATATAAGGTGCCGTTAAACCAAATGTCAGAACAGACGCAATCAGCCGACGATCAAGTTTAAGCAAATTCATTACATTCAAAATGGGAGGTACAAGTAATGGAATAAAAGCAATATGAATAGGGATTAAATTCTGGGAGAATACAGCCATTAATAGTAACGTCAAAATAATGAGCGTTTTAGCCAAAGCGGTCTTTTCTGTTTCTCCGTCTTTTTTAATTAGTTTTAGTATGCTTGCAACAAGAAGCTCTGGAATCCCTGTTTTAGAAATAGCGACGGCAAACCCACCGAGCAATGCATAGCTCAACGCAATGGAAGCCCCTCCGCCTAGTCCGTCTGTAAAAGCAGTGATTGTATCTGTCATGGTTAAACCACCTGCCAGCCCACCCGAAACGGCCCCTACAAGTAATGCAAACACAACGTTAACTCTCAWCAAGCTTAATAGCAGCATGACTCCTACAGCGATTAATACAGCATTCATCTATATTATCTCCTTTGCACTTTAGTTCACTAGTGTAGTAGAACAACAGATTAAAGAATATCAAGTTGTGTTGAAAAAGTCAACAATACAAGATGTGGAGAATCATTCCAATAATAATATTGGTAGTGGATTAGAGGTTAATAGAAGGGGTACCTAAACCGAGGCTAATTTAAACGATATTATTGTTTACCGTACATTTGCACTTACCACATATTCGGCGTGCACGTGAGACTCACACTTCACACTCTTGCGGCTTGCTAGTCGCAATGCAGACTTTCGTTCTTTATTAATTATTTATTACCTTAGTTAATTAGCTTTCTATAGAAATAGCTAAATTCAGTGTTTGCGCTTTAGAGAATCTATGAAAAAGCACTGTTTCTGTATCGGTACGCTAGCATCGAAACATGTAAGTACATTGCATCGCTACACTTGCTTCGTCCGCTGAATGGTAGAAGCATTCCCTCTTTTATTATGAGCTTGTTAAACGATAGCTATTTATCATACATTTCGCTTGTACCATCTAAGGTGCAAATGCACATTGTTCCTTATTCAAGATCAGCATCTTTAATTAACATTGCTTAAACAGAAAAAAACCTTGCCAGCGTCCCGGCAAGGTTTATGAAAAGGTTAAATTATTTAGTGATAGTAGCAACTACGCCAGCACCAACAGTACGTCCACCCTCACGGATAGAGAACTTAGTACCTTCTTCAAGCGCGATTGGAGCGATAAGAGCAACAGTCATTTCGATGTTGTCTCCAGGCATAACCATTTCAACGCCTTCAGGTAAGTTACAGATACCAGTTACGTCAGTTGTACGGAAGTAGAACTGAGGACGGTAGTTAGTGAAGAATGGAGTGTGACGTCCACCTTCTTCTTTTGATAAAACATAAACTTCTGCTTTGAATTCAGTATGTGGAGTGATTGAACCTGGTTTAGCCAATACTTGTCCACGTTGGATATCTTCACGAGCTACTCCACGAAGAAGAGCACCGATGTTGTCACCAGCTTCTGCATAGTCAAGAAGTTTACGGAACATTTCAACGCCAGTTACTGTAGTTGATTTCGGCTCTTCAACGATACCGATGATGTCAACAACGTCTCCAACTTTAACTTGTCCACGCTCAACACGACCAGTAGCAACTGTACCACGACCTGTGATTGAGAATACATCCTCAACAGGCATCATGAATGGTTTGTCAGTTTGACGTTCTGGAGTTGGGATATAAGAGTCAACAGCGTCCATTAATTCAACGATTTTCTCTTCCCAAGATTCTTCACCTTCAAGAGCTTTAAGAGCAGAACCTTTGATTACTGGAATGTCGTCGCCAGGGAAGTCATATTCAGAAAGAAGATCACGAACTTCCATTTCTACTAATTCAAGTAACTCTTCGTCGTCTACCATGTCACATTTGTTCATGAAGACTACTAGGTAAGGAACACCAACTTGACGTGAAAGAAGGATGTGCTCACGAGTTTGTGGCATTGGGCCGTCAGCAGCAGATACTACTAGGATCCCGCCGTCCATTTGTGCAGCACCAGTGATCATGTTTTTAACATAATCGGCATGTCCTGGGCAGTCAACGWGTGCATAGTGACGAGCTGCAGTTTCATACTCAACGTGAGAAGTGTTGATTGTGATTCCACGCTCTTTTTCTTCAGGAGCGTTATCGATTTGTGCATAGCTCATTGCAGTACCACCAGAACGTTTTGCAAGAACTGTTGCGATTGCAGCTGTTAAAGTTGTTTTACCATGGTCAACGTGACCGATTGTACCAATGTTAGCATGTGTTTTAGAACGATCGAATTTAGCTTTTGCCATTAGGGATGTCCTCCTCAAAATTATATGATTAGTTTTTGTTATGAATGATGATGGTCTAGATCCATCACCATTCATAGCTTACAAAATAGTTATACAAGATTAAAAATCAAACTTCAATGATTAACCTTTATTTTTTTTGATAATTTCTTCTGAAATTGATTTTGGTACTTCTTCGTAGTGATCGAAAGTCATAGAGAATACTCCACGACCTTGAGTTGCAGAACGAAGTGTTGTCGCATAACCAAACATTTCTGCAAGTGGAACCATTGAACGAACAACTTGTGAATTACCACGAGCGTCCATACCTTCTACGCGACCACGGCGAGAAGTGATGTTACCCATAATATCTCCTAAGTATTCTTCAGGAATTACTACTTCCACTTTCATCATTGGCTCAAGAAGAACTGGTTTACATTTTGAAATTGCGTTTTTCAATGCCATAGAAGCAGCAATTTTGAACGCCATTTCATTTGAATCGACATCATGGTAAGAACCATCAAATAGACGAGCCTTAATGTCGATAAGTGGATATCCAGCTAGTACACCATTGTTTAAAGAGTCACGAAGACCTGCTTCAACAGCTGGGATGTATTCACGTGGTACAACACCACCGACAACGCCATTTACGAATTCAAAGCCTTTTCCTTCTTCGTTTGGAGAGAATTCAATCCAAACGTGTCCGAATTGACCACGACCACCTGATTGACGAACGAATTTACCTTCAACTTGAGCAGACTCACGGAATGTCTCACGGTAAGATACCATTGGAGCACCAACGTTAGCTTCTACTTTAAATTCACGGCGCATACGGTCAACTAAGATATCAAGGTGAAGTTCACCCATACCAGAGATGATTGTTTGTCCAGTTTCTGTGTCAGTATGAGCACGGAAAGTAGGATCCTCTTCTTGAAGTTTTTGTAAAGCTTGACCCATTTTATCTTGGTCAGCTTTTGACTTCGGTTCTACAGATAAAGAGATAACTGGCTCTGGGAATTCCATTGATTCAAGAATAACTTGGTTTTTCTCGTCACATAGAGTATCACCTGTTGTAGTGTCTTTAAGACCAACAGCAGCAGCGATATCACCAGAAAAAACTTTAGAAATCTCTTCACGGCTATTCGCGTGCATTTGTAAGATACGACCTACGCGCTCACGTTTACCTTTTGTAGAGTTTTGTACGTATGAACCTGATTCAAGAACACCAGAGTACACACGGAAGAATGTTAATTTACCAACATAAGGGTCAGTCATTACTTTGAATGCTAATGCAGAGAATGGTTGTGAGTCGTTAGATTCACGAACAACTTCTTCATCAGAATCAGGTAAGATACCTTTTATTGCTGGTACGTCTGTTGGAGCTGGAAGATAATCAACTACTGCGTCAAGCATTTTTCGAACACCTTTGTGTTTGAATGCTGAACCACAAATAACTGGGTAGAATTCAACTGCGATTGTTGCTTTACGGATAGCCGCTTTCAACTCTGCATTTGAGATTTCTTCACCTTCTAGGTATTTCTCCATAAGATTTTCGTCAACGCTAGCTACCGCTTCGATTAATTTCTCACGATATTCTGCAGCTTGAGCTTTATGTGATTCAGGAATTTCGCCTTCTGTAATTGCAGTACCATCTTCGTTACCGTAGAAAGTAGCATTCATTTCAATAAGGTCGATAATTGCACTGAAATCTTCTTCTGTACCAATTGGAAGTTGTACTGGATGCGCGTTCGCTTGAAGACGCTCGTGTAGAGTTCCTACAGAATACAAGAAGTCTGCACCCAATTTATCCATTTTGTTAATGAAAACAATACGTGGTACGCCGTATGTTGTAGCTTGGCGCCATACTGTTTCAGTTTGTGGTTCAACACCAGATTGTGCATCAAGAACCGTTACAGCACCATCAAGTACGCGAAGTGAACGTTCAACTTCAACAGTGAAGTCTACGTGACCTGGAGTATCGATGATGTTTACGCGGTGGCCTTTCCATGCAGCTGTTGTTGCAGCAGAAGTGATCGTGATTCCACGCTCTTGCTCTTGCTCCATCCAGTCCATTTGTGATGCACCTTCGTGCGTTTCACCAATTTTATGGATTTTACCAGTGTAATAAAGAATACGCTCTGTAGTAGTTGTTTTACCAGCATCAATATGGGCCATGATACCGATGTTACGTGTATTCTCTAAGGAGAATTCTCTAGCCATTTTGTATTTCTCCTTCCATCTCAAATTAGAATGATTAGTGGATGAAAAATCCTACCAGCGGTAATGAGCGAATGCTTTGTTCGCTTCCGCCATTTTGTGCATATCTTCACGTTTCTTCACAGAAGCACCTGTGTTGTTAGAAGCGTCAAGAATTTCATTAGCTAAACGCTCTTCCATAGTTTTCTCCCCACGAAGACGAGAATAGTTAACTAGGTAGCGAAGACCTAATGTAGAACGGCGTTCTGGACGAACTTCGATTGGCACCTGATAGTTAGAACCACCAACACGGCGAGCTTTAACTTCAAGTACTGGCATGATGTTAGCTAATGCTGCATCAAATACTTCCAAAGGATCTTTACCTGAACGTTCTTGAACAAGTTCAAACGCTCCATAAAGAATTTTTTGAGAAGTACCTCTTTTACCATCTACCATCATTTTATTGATTAAACGAGTTACAAGTTTTGAATTATAAATTGGATCTGGTAACACGTCACGTTTGGAAACAGGACCTTTACGAGGCATGTGTTTTCCTCCTTTCGATGAGATCTATAGTTTTATTTTTAATTAGCTTTTTTTAACTTTAGGGCGTTTAGTACCGTATAGTGAGCGGCTTTGCATACGACCGTTTACACCGGCAGTATCAAGAGCACCACGTACGATATGGTAACGAACACCCGGTAAATCTTTAACTCGTCCTCCACGGATTAGAACAACACTATGTTCTTGAAGGTTATGACCTTCACCCGGGATGTACGCAGTAACCTCAATTAGGTTAGTTAAACGTACACGCGCATATTTACGAAGCGCTGAGTTTGGTTTTTTTGGTGTCATTGTACCAACACGAGTACAAACCCCACGTTTTTGCGGTGAACTAACGTTTGTTAACGTTTTTTTAGAGCTGTTATACCCTTTGTTCAATGCTGGTGAGCCAGATTTGACTGTTTTGGATTTACGAGGCTTACGTACCAATTGGTTAATTGTAGGCATCGATTATTCCTCCCTTCTTGTTATCGTTGTAATACCACACATCCAGGTGGTTCATTTTTGGGTAAAAAACAAAGTCTTTGTGTTTTCATACACAAAAACTGTTACACAGTAATTGCAACAACTGCTGCACCCACTTGAAGTCCGCAGGCTTTACCGAGTTCTATTTTAGACTCTACAAAGTCAATCTTCACACCTTTTTCTTCCGCTAATAGAATAGCTGGTTGGGTGATCCGGTTGTCTGCATCACGAGCCACGAGAATTTCTACTACATGGCCACCATGGATTGCTTTTACTGTTTGCTTAGTACCGATGACGGTTTTCATCGCCTGATTTACTTTTTCATAAGACATTTAGCATATCCTCCAAAGACCCAGACCTTCAACTATCAACCTTAAATATATTATCATCCATTAATTTTTCTGTCAACCCATTTCACAAGAAAAGCGGAAAGACCGCAACACTTATCGGTTGTCATTAAAATTCCGGGGGGCTGCTTATACAAACCCCCGGAACAGGATGAAATTATTCTGCGCTCACTGCTACTGCAGCTTCGTTTTTCTTCTCATCAACAATCTTGATCTGACGGTAACGTTGCATACCAGTACCCGCCGGAACGAGTTTACCGATAATAACATTTTCTTTCAGGCCAAGCAATTCGTCGCGTTTTCCTTTGATCGCCGCGTCTGTTAACACACGCGTAGTTTCTTGGAATGACGCAGCTGATAAGAACGATTCTGTTTCAAGTGAAGCTTTTGTAATACCGAGAATAACTGGGCGACATGTTGCAGGTAGTTTACCATTTAACACTGCCTCTTTATTCGCATCCGCAAATTGGTGAATGTCGAGTAACGAACCTGGTAACAGTTCCGTTTCACCCGCCTCGATGACGCGCACTTTACGAAGCATTTGGCGAACCATTACTTCGATATGTTTGTCTCCGATTTCTACCCCTTGCATACGGTATACTTTTTGAACTTCTTTCAACAAGTACTCTTGTACAGTTGAAACGTCTTTAACTTTCAACAATTCTTTCGGATCAATCGAACCTTCAGTCAATACTTCACCGCGTTTAATGGCATCATTCAGTTGAACTTTCAAACGACCATTATAAGGAGCTAGGTATTTACGTGTTTCAACATCACCTTGAACTGTAATTTCTTTTTGACCTTCACGGATTTCATCAATTGCAGAGATAACACCTGTAATTTCAGTAATGACCGCTTGACCTTTAGGATTACGAGATTCGAAAATCTCCTGGATACGTGGAAGACCTTGTGTAATATCGTCTCCAGCTACCCCACCTGTATGGAACGTACGCATCGTTAACTGAGTACCTGGCTCACCGATTGATTGGGCAGCAATGATACCAACTGCTTCTCCAACCTCAACGTTTTCACCAGTTGCCAAGTTGATTCCGTAACATTTTTTACATACGCCGTGTTTCGTGTTACATGTGAATGCAGAACGAATAGTTAATTCTTCGAATCCAGCATCCAAAATAACTCGAGCTACGTCTTCTGTAATCAATGCATCTTTCTCCAGAATAACTTTTTTCGTTTCTGGATGGAAAATAGTTTTACGTGTATGACGACCGACAATACGCTCGTCGAACCCTTCGATTACCTCTGTTCCGTCCATTAATGCGCCGATCAATAAGCCACGGTCCGTTCCGCAATCATCTTCACGAACAATAACATCTTGAGCAACGTCAACCAAACGACGTGTTAAGTAACCTGAGTCAGCCGTTTTAAGAGCTGTATCCGCAAGACCTTTACGAGCACCATGCGTAGAGATGAAGTATTCAAGTACCGTTAAACCTTCACGGAATGATGATTTAATCGGAAGCTCGATAATACGACCGGCCGGATTGGCCATCAAACCACGCATACCTGCAAGTTGAGTAAAGTTGGATGCGTTACCACGCGCTCCAGAGTCACTCATCATGAAGATTGGGTTCAAGTTGTCTAATGATTTCATTAGTTTTTCCTGAATAACGTCCTTCGCAGCACTCCAGTAAGAAATAACACGATCATAGCGCTCTTCTTCTGTAATTAATCCACGACGGAATTGCTTCAGGACTTTATCTACTTTGTCTTGAGCTTCTTCTAATACTTTACCTTTGTCTGGAAGTACCACGATATCTGAGATACCGATTGTAATACCAGCTTTAGTTGAGTATTTGAAACCAAGATTCTTCATACGGTCAAGCATTTTCGACKTTTCAGTAATATGGAAACGTTTGAATACTTCAGCGATGATGTTTCCAAGAATTTTCTTCTTGAATGGTGACACAAGTTCCATTTCATCAATGTGTGTACGCACATCAGTAGTTGTTGGAACAAAGTATTTAGACGGTGTTTCAACTTGAAGGTTGAAATCCGTTGGTTCGTTAATGTACGGGAATGTTTCAGGTAAAATTTCATTGAAAATTACTTTACCCACTGTCGTCAATAACAACATTTTGTTTTGTTCTTCAGTGAATGTTTGGTTGTTCAATGAACCTGCAGCGATTGCAATACGTGTATGCAAATGCGCATGTCCGTTTTGATAAGCAATCAACACTTCATTTGGACCGTAGAATGTAGAACCTTCGCCTGTTGCACCTTTACGCTCAAGTGTTAGGTAGTAGTTACCTAATACCATATCTTGAGATGGTGTAACAACTGGTTTTCCATCTTTCGGGTTCAAAATGTTTTGTGCAGCCAACATCAATAAGCGAGCTTCAGCTTGCGCTTCTGCTGATAAAGGAACGTGAACCGCCATTTGGTCACCATCGAAGTCAGCGTTATRAGCTGTACATACTAGAGGGTGAAGACGAATTGCGCGACCTTCTACTAGAGTTGGTTCGAAAGCTTGAATTCCAAGACGGTGAAGCGTCGGTGCGCGGTTTAGTAAAACCGGATGCTCCTTAATGACGTCTTCTAATACATCCCAAACTTCTGAATGCATACGCTCAATTTTACGTTTTGCACTCTTAATGTTGTGAGCTAAGCCACGCTCAACAAGTTCTTTCATCACAAACGGCTTGAATAATTCAATCGCCATTTCTTTTGGAAGACCACATTGATACATTTTCAAGTTTGGACCTACAACGATAACCGAACGACCAGAGTAGTCAACACGTTTACCAAGTAAGTTTTGACGGAAACGACCTTGTTTCCCTTTCAACATATGTGAAAGTGATTTCAATGGACGGTTACCTGGTCCAGTAACTGGACGGCCACGACGACCATTATCAATCAACGCATCAACAGCCTCTTGTAACATACGTTTTTCGTTCTGAACGATGATGCTAGGTGCACCAAGGTCTAATAAACGTTTTAGACGGTTGTTACGGTTGATAACACGACGATACAAGTCATTTAAATCAGAAGTGGCAAAACGGCCACCATCTAATTGAACCATCGGGCGTAATTCTGGTGGAATTACCGGAAGTACGTCTAAAATCATCCAGTCTGGTTTGTTCCCAGAGTTACGGAATGATTCAACTACTTCAAGACGCTTAATTGCACGCGTACGTCGTTGACCAGCTGCAGTTTTAAGCTCTTCCTTCAGCATTTCTGTTTCTTTTTCAAGATCAAGTTCTTGAAGAAGACGTTTGATCGCCTCAGCACCCATTGCAGCATAGAATTTCGTACCGTATTTTTCACGGTATGCACGGTATTCTTTCTCAGACAATAGTTGTTTGCGCTCAAGTGGTGTATTCGCTGGGTCTACAACTACGTAAGAAGCAAAGTAAATCACTTCTTCCAAAGAACGTGGAGACATATCCAGGATAAGTCCCATACGACTTGGAATCCCTTTGAAATACCAAATATGTGATACTGGAGCTGCTAATTCAATGTGACCCATGCGCTCACGGCGCACTTTTGAACGTGTAACTTCAACGCCACAACGATCACAAACGACACCTTTATAACGAACACGCTTATACTTACCGCAATGACATTCCCAGTCCTTTGTTGGTCCGAAAATACGTTCACAGAACAAACCATCTTTTTCAGGTTTAAGTGTGCGGTAGTTAATCGTTTCAGGCTTCTTCACTTCACCGTATGACCAAGAACGAATCTTGTCAGGAGATGCTAAACCAATCTTCATGTACTCAAAATTATTAACGTCTATCAAGGAGCCTACCTCCCTTAGTCTGGGTCTTTTAAAGACTTTATCCACTTAGCTCAGGCGGATAACTTTTATGGAAATGGAAATGCGGGCAGGTATGATGGCCTGCCCTTATTTCTTAAAACTAATTTATATATATTGCCTTATTCGGCTGAGCCGACTGGCACTTCGTCCGTCATTGGCAGGATGTTGAGTGCATCAGCTGGTTGAAGATCGTCTTCCTCATCCAAATCACGCAATTCAATTTCTTGGTCGTTGATTGTCATCATCTTAACGTCCATACCTAAACTTTGAAGTTCTTTAATTAATACTTTGAATGATTCTGGAACACCTGGTTCCGGAACGCTTTCACCTTTAACGATGGCTTCGTATGTTTTCACACGACCTACCACATCATCGGACTTCACTGTCAAGATTTCTTGAAGTGTGTAAGCGGCACCGTATGCCTCAAGTGCCCAAACCTCCATCTCACCGAAACGTTGTCCACCGAATTGTGCTTTACCACCAAGCGGTTGTTGCGTAACAAGAGAGTAAGGTCCAGTAGAACGTGCATGTAATTTATCGTCAACCATGTGGGCTAACTTAATCATATACATAATCCCGACAGAAACGCGGTTGTCGAATGGCTCACCTGAGCGACCATCATACAATGTTGTTYTACCGTCACGGTTCATACCTGCTTCTTCCATCGTATCCCAAACGTCAGCTTCATTGGCACCATCAAATACTGGTGAAGCCATATGAATGCCAAGAGTACGGGAAGCCATACCTAAGTGAAGCTCCAATACTTGACCGATGTTCATACGAGATGGAACCCCTAGAGGGTTAAGCATGATATCAACTGGTGTGCCATCTGGAAGGAAAGGCATGTCTTCTTCTGGAAGGATACGCGAGATAACACCTTTGTTACCATGACGTCCAGCCATTTTATCCCCAACAGAGATTTTACGTTTTTGAACGATGTATGCACGAACGAGTTGGTTCACACCTGGTGGAAGCTCGTCGCCATCTTCGCGGTTAAACACTTTAACATCCAGGATAATTCCGCCTGCACCATGAGGTACACGTAGAGAAGTATCACGGACTTCACGTGCTTTTTCACCGAAGATTGCATGTAATAAACGTTCTTCAGCCGTTAACTCAGTAACCCCTTTAGGTGTTACTTTACCTACTAAGATATCGCCGTCGCGAACTTCCGCACCGACACGAATGATTCCGCGGTCATCTAAGTTACGAAGCGCTTCTTCACCCACGTTTGGAATATCACGTGTGATTTCTTCAGGTCCGAGCTTAGTATCACGGGATTCTGACTCGTATTCTTCGATATGCACAGAAGTGTACACATCGTCTTTTACAAGACGTTCACTCATGATAACAGCATCTTCATAGTTGAAACCGTCCCATGTCATGAAAGCAACAAGCACGTTACGTCCAAGTGCCATCTCACCGCGCTCCATAGAAGGACCATCAGCAAGAATATCAAGTGGTTTCACGCGATCGCCAACTTTAACGATTGGGCGTTGGTTATAACTCGTCCCTTGGTTAGAACGAATGAATTTTTGTAATTTATATTTTGTTAAATCGCCTTTAACTTCTTTGCCGTCGATTTCTTCAATGCGACGAACTCGAATTTCTTTCGCTTCTACATGTTCAACGATTCCGTCAAACTTAGCGATGACCGCAGCACCCGAGTCACGCGCATTCACATGTTCCATCCCTGTTCCTACAAAAGGAGCTTCAGGATTTAACAATGGAACCGCTTGACGTTGCATGTTCGCACCCATAAGGGCACGGTTGGAGTCATCGTTCTCTAAGAACGGGATACACGCTGTCGCTGCAGAAACAACTTGTTTAGGCGATACATCCATATAATCGATTGATGAACGTTTGAATACCGTGTTATCTCCGCGGAAACGACCAACAACTTCTTCGTCGACAAATTCACCATTGTCAGAAAGACGGGCATTAGCTTGCGCTACTACGTAGTTGTCTTCTTCATCTGCTGTTAAATAATCGATGCGAGTTGTCACAAGGCCTGTCTCAGGATCTACGCGACGGTAAGGTGTTTCAATAAATCCGAATTTGTTCACTTTCGCGAAACTTGAAAGTGAGTTGATCAACCCAATGTTTGGTCCCTCAGGCGTTTCAATCGGACACATACGACCGTAGTGGGAGTAATGAACGTCACGTACTTCAAAACCAGCACGTTCACGCGTTAAACCACCGGGTCCTAATGCCGATAGACGGCGTTTGTGCGTCAATTCAGCAAGTGGATTTGTTTGATCCATGAATTGAGACAACTGAGAACTACCAAAGAACTCTTTAATTGATGCAATAACCGGACGGATATTAATCAATTGTTGTGGCACTATRGATTGTGTGTCGTTAATTGACATACGCTCACGTACCACACGTTCCATACGGGAAAGACCAATACGGAATTGATTTTGTAATAGTTCCCCTACTGAACGTAAACGACGGTTACCTAGATGATCAATGTCATCCGTGTTTCCAATGTTGTAAAGTAGGCCGAAGAAGTAACTAACAGAAGAAATAATATCAGCAGGTGTGATGTTTTTTATCGCATCTTCAATATAAGCATTGCTGATGACATTAATTTCTTGTTGCGCTTCATTGTTTGGAGCGTAAATTTTGATTGATTGTAACGTGATATCGCCTTCTAATACGCCACCTACTTGAGAAATTGTGCGGAATCCGATTCCATTCTCAAGATGTGGGATTAAACGATCAAGTAAACGACGGTCAATCACTGCACCTTGTTCCGCTAAAATTTCACCAGTTTCTGGATCAACTAGCGTTTCAGCTACTGTCTGGTTGAATAGACGGTTTTTAATGTGCAGTTTTTTGTTCATTTTGTAACGACCAACATTCGCTAAGTCATAGCGTTTTGGATCGAAGAAACGTGAGTACAACAGGCTCTTCGCACTTTCAACTGTTGGCGGCTCGCCTGGACGAAGACGCTCATAAATTTCAAGCAACGCTTTATCTGTGCTCTCCGTGTTATCTTTTTCTAAAGTATTACGAAGGTATTCGTTATCGCCGATAAGGTCGATAATTTCTTGATCAGAACCAAAGCCAAGTGCACGCAGAAGTACCGTTACTGGTAATTTACGTGTGCGATCGATACGTACATATWCTACGTCCTTCGCATCGATTTCGTATTCCAACCATGCGCCACGGTTAGGAATAACCGTTGCACCGAAACCTTTTTTACCGTTTTTATCTGTCTTATCATGGAAGTAAACACTTGGTGAACGGACTAACTGAGATACGATTACGCGCTCAGCACCGTTGATGACGAAAGTACCTGTTTCTGTCATGAGYGGGAAATCACCCATAAACACATCTTGTTCTTTCACTTCATCTGTTTCTTTGTTGTGCAAACGTACTTTTACGCGAAGTGGTGCAGCGTAAGTTACGTCACGTTCTTTTGATTCATCGACCGGATACTTAGGTTCACCTAATGTATAATCGATGAATTCCAGTGAAAGATTACCTGTGAAGTCTGCAATCGGAGAAATGTCTCGGAACATTTCACGCAAACCTTCTTCCAGGAACCATTCATAAGATGCTGTTTGAATTTCGATTAAATTCGGAAGTTCCAGCACCTCATTAATACGCGCAAAACTTCTGCGCTGGCGGTGTTGTCCGTACTGAACTAGTTGACCTGCCAACTCATTCACCCCTCAATAAAGCAATATTAGGACTTTTCGGCACACCATATTTAGTGTATGATGTCGAAAAGACAAAAAGAAAACGAGTTCTATAAGAGCTCATTTTCGGTTAACTAAATTTATTCTTGGTAAGTATACCCACTCGCAAAACACCTTTATACAAAAGGGCATACGACCGCAAAATAATATTTTTGCATTTTATTATAATATCATAGCGATTTTGTCAAGTCAATAATCATTTGACTTTCTCAGCCTTAATGATCCAGTAACCTCTTACCTTATCGATCACTTCAACTTGACCGAAAATTTCTTCTAATCGATCGAAAGTTGACGGAGCTCCTTGTTTCTTCTGAATGACAACCCACAACTCTCCACCCACACGCAATTTCGCATAGGCATCTAAATAAAAACGAAAAATCGTTTGTTTTCCAGCACGGATCGGCGGGTTTGTTAATATTGCAGCAAAGTCAGTTTCCGTAACGTCGGTTAACCCGTCACTTTCATAGATTCGTACATTTTGTACCCCGTTACCCTCCGCATTTTTACGCGAAAGTTGCACTGCACGTTCGTTGATGTCCACCATGTGAATTGTACGATCTGCCTCAGTTTTAGCGATGGATAAACCAATTGGTCCATACCCACACCCTACATCAAGCACAGGTCCTTCAGTCGCAGGCATTACAAACGCATCAATTAAAACACGGGACCCAAAATCTACTTCGCTTTTACTGAAAACACCCGTATCCGTTTCAAAATGAAACAGCTCACCACGCAGTGTAAAACTCCATGACTTAGGCTTACTTTCAGTTTGAGGTTTTTTTGAATAATAATGATCAGCCATTCGGGCACCCTCCAACCTGTTGATGAAATGAAGAAAAAGCCCGCCGTTAACTGACGAGCTTTCCATTACTTATTAAAAGAAATTATTTAACTTCTACTGAAGCGCCAACTTCTTCAAGTTTAGCTTTGATTTCTTCTGATTCTTCTTTAGTTACGCCTTCTTTAAGAGCTTTAGGAGCGTTATCTACAACTTCTTTAGCTTCTTTAAGACCTAATCCAGTGATTTCACGAACCACTTTGATTACTTTGATTTTTTGATCTCCTGCAGAGTTAAGGATTACATCAAATTCAGTTTTTTCTTCTTCAGCAGCAGCACCGCCACCAGCAGCCATAGCCATTGGTGCAGCAGCTGTAACGCCGAATTCTTCTTCGATTGCTTTTACTAAGTCGTTTAATTCAAGAACTGTCATACCTTTGATTGCTTCAAGGATTTGAGTGTTGTTCATTGTATGTTCCTCCTAATAGGAATATTTTTTTGTTTGGGTTATACCCGGTTTTAAACAGCTAAGCCGTGTAACGAATTACGCGCCTTGCTCTTCTTTTTGTTCTGCAACAGCTTTTGTTGCAAGCGCGAAGTTGCGCATTGGAGCTTGTAGAACGCTGAGTAGCATTGACAACAAACCTTCGCGAGAAGGAAGTTCTGCAAGTGCTTTAATATCTTCAGCAGTTGCGATTGCACCTTCGATCACACCAGCTTTGATTTCAAGGTTCTCGTTCTTTTTAGCGAAATCGTTAAGGATTTTCGCTGGCGCTACTACGTCTTCTGTTGAAAACGCAATTGCGTTTGGACCTGTAAGACTTTCATTCAAGCCTTCAAGACCAGCAACTTCAACTGCACGGCGAGTCATTGTGTTTTTATACACTTTGAATTCAACGCCAGCTTCACGAAGTTGTTTACGAAGTTCAGTTACTTGAGAAACACTCAAGCCACGGTAGTCAACTACTACTGCAGTTGCTGCTGTTTGGAACTTTTCAGTAATTTCTTCAACACGAACTTTTTTAGCTTCGATTGCTCTGCTCATCTGGACACCTCCTAATAGAATGAGTCATTTATACCGCCAAAAGAAAAGCCCCTGGATCTATATAGACACAGGGGCTGAAACGTCATCTTAAAAAGAATCTGAATGCATGTCCTCGGTAGGATCATTATGCGACAAGTCGCCCCTACTGTCTACGGTACAAATAATTTATTTACAACAAAAGTCATCTTAACAGATAGACTTTAAACTGTCAACCTTATTTGTTAACTTTTACGCTAGAAGAATCCACTTTTACAGATGGACCCATTGTAGTTGTAACGTTAACTGATTTCATGTAAGTTCCTTTAGCTGCCGCAGGCTTAGCTTTTTGAACTACATCAAATACTGCCAAGAAGTTTTCAACTAACTTGTTGTCGTCGAAAGAAACTTTACCGATTGGTGCATGGATAATACCAGCTTTGTCAGCACGGTACTCAACTTTACCAGCCTTGATTTCTTCGATCGCTTTAGTTACGTCGAATGTTACAGTACCAGTTTTAGGGTTTGGCATTAAGCCTTTTGGTCCTAAAACGCGACCTAATTTACCAACTTCACCCATCATGTCAGGAGTAGCTACGATTACATCGAAGTCAAACCATCCTTGTTGGATTTTGTTAATGAACTCTGTATCGCCAACAAAGTCAGCGCCAGCAGCTTCTGCTTCTTTTAATTTTTCGCCTTTAGCGAAAACTAATACACGTTGAGTTTTACCAGTTCCGTTTGGAAGTACTACTGCTCCACGGATTTGTTGGTCATTTTTACGTGTGTCGATTCCTAATTTGAATGCCACTTCAACTGTTGCGTCAAAGTTAACAGTGCTCGTTTTTTTAGCAAGTTCGATTGCCTCTTGAGCTGCGTACAATTTAGTACGGTCTACCAATTTCGCTGCATCTTGCAACTTTTTACCTTTTTTAGCCATTGTAAAATGTCCTCCTTGATTGTGGTTTTAGCGGAATAAACCTCCCACGAATAAGGGTTGCGTGTCTTATAGACATCCGCAACCCCCCAAAAACTAATGCATCATCAAGTGCAGGGATTAGTCTTCGATGACGATACCCATGCTGCGCGCAGTACCTTCAACCATCAACATAGCTGCTTCAACTGATGCTGCGTTTAGGTCTGGCATTTTTTGTTCAGCGATTTCGCGAACTTTATCACGCTTCACCGTAGCAACTTTTTTGCGGTTTGGTTCACCAGAACCTGACTGGATACCAGCCGCCACTTTAAGTAATACTGCTGCAGGTGGAGTTTTTGTAATGAATGTAAATGAACGGTCTTCAAATACAGAAATTTCAACAGGGATAATTAGTCCAGCTTGATCTGCCGTACGTGCGTTGAATTCTTTACAGAATCCCATGATATTAACACCTGCTTGACCCAATGCTGGACCAACCGGCGGTGCTGGATTTGCTTTACCAGCAGGAATTTGTAATTTTACTACCTTAACAACTTTTTTAGCCACGAGACACACCTCCTTAAGTCCGTGATGTGGTAATTGGGTTGCCCCTCCCACTCAATATCTGTCTGTCAGCTACTAGCTGAGCATAAGCTAAAATTTTCGCAGACTACACTATTTCAGTCTGACCTTTGAAATAATACCATTTTTCCAAAACTTAAGCAAGTAGCTTTTGGAAAAAGGTTCTATGAACTAGATTTTAAATGCTTTTTTTCCATTCAAGATTGCTAATGTCTAGTTGCAAGCGCCAGCTCACACCTAAGCTTAGGGCCACAGGATGCGGGTCATGAAGGCGTTCCGACACGATGTCGGGAATTTAGCCTTCCTTCCCCTAATCTAGCGAAAGCTAGCTTTCGCATCGAGTGGCGTTTTCACTTTTCTAATTACATTTTAATAACTTGGTCGTAGTCAAGTTCCATTTTCGTTTCGCGTCCAAACATATCAACAGAAACTTTCAACTTACCTTTTGCATCATCAATCTCTTCCACTTTACCTTGGAAGTGTGCAAATGGTCCTTCAAGAWCTTCAACCATTTCCCCAACCGTGTATTGCGCTTCAATTTTGCGCTCTGTCATGCCCATTTGTTTCAGGATGAATTCTACTTCTTCCGGCAATAATGGTGTCGGTTTTGCTCCACCACCTGAAGAACCGATAAATCCAGTAACGCCTGGCGTATTTCGCACGACATACCAAGAATCGTCTGTCATCACAAGTTCAACTAAAACATACCCTGGGAATGTTTTACGCATAACTGTACGTTTTTTACCATCTTTAAAATCCGTTTCTTGCTCTTCCGGGATAATGACGCGGAAGATCAGATCGGACATACCCATCGTTTCAACACGTTTTTCAAGATTTGCTTTTACTTTGTTCTCATATCCAGAATACGTGTGAACAACATACCAATTCTTTTCCATAAGTAGCAGGACTGTTCGTCCGTCCCTCCATTTCTTAGACAAATGAAAAAACCCGTTCTAAGTTTCTGACGGGCTATTCTCCACAAGTGCTATCTGTTATCAAATTACAGTTTAAGGAACCAGCGAAACGCTTGTGAAATTCCTAAGTCAACGACTGCGAAAAATACTGCCATAATTACGACCGTTGAAAGTACAATGACTGTATAACGAGTCATTTCCTTACGTTTAGGCCAACTAACTTTTCTCATTTCCGAGACAACATTACCAAAGAAACCACTGATATTAGTCATTCTGATTTAACCCTCCGAGTAAAAATTATCTATGTCTATATTTACAACGTTTGCTTATGAACCGTATGCGCTTTGCAATGGGAGCAATACTTTTTCAGTTCCAGACGCTCACTCGATCCTTCTTTTGAAGCAGGAACTGTATAGTTTCGCGAACCACATTGCACACAGCTTAAGACGACTTTATTAGCCATTTTATCACCTTTTAAGTCAGCATTTGTCTTTTTAAAGACTATCACCTACGGTTTAGACTGTCAACAAACGCCCAGGTGAAGATTTCAATGAACGCCACCAATTTCAATGTGCCTTTCAAGTTTCCGCTTCACACGCTGTAATGCGTTGTCTATGGATTTTACATGACGATTTAATTCTTCTGAAATTTCATGGTAAGACTGTCCATCCAAATACAAGGCAAGTACTTGCCTCTCCAATTCACTCAGAATTTCACTCATTTTTTCTTCCATGTAATCAAAATCTTCACGGTGAATCATCAGTTCTTCGGGATCATCAATAGCAGAACCCGAAATCACATCCATTAGTGTGCGGTCTGATTCTTCATCAAAAATCGGCTTGTCCAATGACACATATGAATTGAGTGGGATATGCTTTTGACGTGTAGCTGTTTTGATAGCAGTTATAATTTGACGTGTAATACAAAGTTCTGCGAATGCTCGAAACGATGAGAGCTTGTCCCCTCTGAAATCACGAATCGCTTTGTAAAGTCCAATCATTCCTTCTTGAATGATATCTTCTTTATCAGCCCCGATTAGAAAGTAAGACCTGGCTTTCATACGCACAAAAGATCGATATTTGGTGATTAAAAAGTCAAGCGCATCAGAATCGCCAGTGTGGACCAATTCCACAAGCTCGTCATCTAGTAAGTCTTCAAATTGGTGCAGCTTCACGTGTACATAGTCACTCTTAATCAACAGTATCACCTCGGCCGTCTGCTTAGTTTGACCCTAGTATACAGGATGTGGAAATCGAGCGTCAACGACTCATTTCATCCCTCTGCGCCATTTTTCAAAAATTTCTGCCACTTCATTACTTAGCTGGATTTTGGAAAACGGGCGCTGCTCCTGGATAGCCTTCACCTTCTTCGTGATATTCTCCTGAACTAACTCCATTTCAATTTCAAGTTCTCGTGCAGACTTTCTTAGTGCGCCTTGTGCGAAAATCACCCATTGTTCCGTCAAATCAGATGTAGCTACATGCACTTGATCACGTCTTGTCATTAATTGTGATGTTAATTTTTCAATACGTTCATCCGCAGTTTCGTTTTCCCTGGTGAAAATAACTTCGACATCATATTGTTTCTTCTTTTTTTCAATCCCAGGTACGAGATGTGCATCAAACACTACAATGACTCGCCAACCTGAATAAGCTTTGTATTCCGCCATCATTTCAATCAGCCTGTCTCTGGCATCAATGAGCTTGTCTGTTTTTAATGCACGCAATTCTTTCCATGCGCCGATAATGTTATAGCCATCGACGAGTAAAATGTCCATCTCAATTAACCGGCAGGCGGTTCCGCAATACTTCGTACATCAGGATAGCAGCTGCTACAGATGCATTTAACGACGTTACATGCCCAACCATCGGCATGTTGTAGAGGAAGTCGCACTTCTCTTTCAGCAAGCGACTCATTCCTTTTCCTTCACTGCCTATAATGATTGCCAATGGTAATTTCGCATCCATGCGACGGTAATCAGCCGAGCCCTTGGCATCCGTTCCCGCAATCCACACGCCACGCTTTTTCAAATCTTCAACGGTTTGTGCTAGATTGCCAACGCGTGCTACCGGCACATGCTCAATTGCCCCTGTAGATGTTTTCGCCACGACTGCAGTTAGTCCAACTGCACGACGCTTCGGAATAATGACACCATGCACGCCAGTCGCATCAGCTGTTCGCAAAATCGAACCCAGGTTATGTGGATCTTCCAACTCATCCAAAATCAAAAAGAATGGATCTTCATTGCGTGAAGCAGCACGTTCGAAAAGCTCATCAATTTCTGCATAACGGTAAGCCGCTACCGAAGCTGCTACCCCTTGGTGATTGGCTCCGTCCGTCAATTGGTCCACTTTGTTTTTTGGCACAAACTGGACGATGATGCCGGATTCTTTCGCAAGTTGTAACAACTCGGCGATTCCCGCTTTCTTGACACCTTCCGCTACCCATACTTTGTTCATATCTCGCCCGGAGCGAAGGGCCTCCAGCACTGGATTTTTCCCTGATACGATTTCATTGTCAAGTTCAGTCACGATATCGATTCTCCTTTCGGTTCTTCTATAGTGGTAATAGCTTTTTCAATTATTTCCTTCACGCGTTCGAAGTTGCCGGATAGGTACAAACTTCCGAGAACCGCTTCAAACGCCGTACTATATTTGTACGTTTGTACGTCTGTATTTTTTGGAATGGTGCCAGACTTGGCATTACGCCCGCGTCTTAGCACCGCTTCTTCATCTTCCGTCAAAAACTTTTCTTGGAGTAGCACACGCACCACGGATGCCTGGGCTTTCGCCGAAACATATTTAGTTCCTTCTTTATGCAGTGTATTGGGTCTAACCCGTCCTGAACGAATCAAATGTTCACGAATCGCTTGCTCCAGGACGGCATCCCCCATATACGCAAGGGCCAGTGAATTCAATTGTTTTACATCTGCCGGACGAAGTGAATATTCTTTGTTCATCCGCGTTTCCAACGGATGCCTTGCGCCGTATCTTCCAATAAAATATTCATTTCTTTCAATTGATCCCGGATGGCATCTGCACGAGCGAAATCTTTATCTTTACGCGCCTGGATTCTCTCCGCAATAAGAGCGTCAATTTCTTCATCCAGTACTTCTGTTTTTACTTCCACTTCAATACCCAAAACAAGTGAAAGTTCTTTCAATGCTTTCATGAATGCAGTAAGAACAACCGCTTCCGTATGTTTTTCAATTAGATATACATTAGCCAGACTCGCCAGTTCAAACAAGGCAGCAATTCCGTTGGCCGTATTGAAATCATCGTCCATTGCCGTAACAAATTGGGTGCGGACTTCTTCGATTTTGTTTAACCAGATATCCTTGTGATCCCCTAGTTCAGGAGATGCTTCAAGACGATGCGCCAAATTCGAATATGATGTTCGAATGCGCGCCAGCCCATTTTCCGCATTTTCCACAAGCTCTTGCGAGAAATTGATTGGGTGACGGTAATGAACCGACAACATAAAGAATCTCAACACTTGAGGATCGATTTGTTTACGAATGTCGTTCACCAATACAAAGTTACCAAGGGACTTCGACATTTTTTCGTTGTCAATATTGATATATCCATTATGCATCCAGTAGCGCGCAAATTGCTTACCTGTATATGCTTCAGAC
>NZ_JBFUJC010000014.1:0-21517 GCF_056401595.1 Paenisporosarcina sp. P4_E4_2
AGGAACAAAGAGTTCGAGGAAACAAAGGGATGAGACTCGGAGCGTATAATATACGCGAGACTCGAAGACCTGCGGTTGACGAAGAAATCTGCCGTTCATCGTCTTTCGCAGCCTAGCGCCGATGGTAGTTGGGGGCGCCCCCTGTGAGAGTAGGACGTCRCTAGGCAAAATAAGAAACCGATACCTTCCGAGGTATCGGTTTTTTTGTGTTGTTTTTTAAGCTTAGTACGAAGGTGTACGAGGAGCGAAGAATTTCCAAATGCTTAAATTAAACACTTTGCAAAAGAACAACGAAAACACCCATCATCAAATGAAAGGTGTTCACGATAGTAATTTAATTCGTCTGTTCTTTCCAAATGTTTTAAAAGCGTTCAAAAAAAGTAATGCACACACCATCTGGATCAATAATGGAGAACTCCTTAGTCCCCCAAGGCTTGACTTCTAAAGATCCATTTTGATGAATTACCTGTTGTTTTTCATATTCACGATACTGAGATTCAATTGCATCGACTTGGATGCGGAAGCTTGTCCATTCGCCTAAATGAGTATCATCCGTTTGGTAAAAAAGAATTTCAATATTTCCACGGTAGACACCGCCATAGCCGTTTGGAGTGAAACCCAGCTTTTGTTCATAGAAAGTTATGGCGGTTTCGATATCTTTCGCTGGGCTTAAAGGGGTCAAGCTCTTGAAATTAATAGATTCACTCATTCATTGTCACCACTTTCTCAAAAGATAGCCAGCTTACCGATCCGATCTACCGCTTCTTCCAATCGTGGCTCATCAACTAATAACCCAACCCGAATATAGCCTTCTCCAAATTCACCGAAGCCATTTCCTGGGGCTACGGCTACGTCTGCTTCATTTAAAAGTTTGTCTGTAAATTCTTGGCTGGTATATCCTTTTGGAACGGGTAACCAAGCAAAGAATGAGCCTGTAGGGGCTTCTACTTCCCAACCAATCCGTTTACATGCGTTGATAAAGGTATTGCGACGGTTTTCGTAGCGCTCGACCAATGAGGAAACGCATAATTGATTTTCATTCAAAGCAGCGACTGCAGCATGCTGTATTGCAGGGAAAAGGCTGACGAATAAATGGTCTTGAATCAGGTTCAGGGCTTCAATCATCTCTTTGTTACCAACTGCAAAACCGACACGCCATCCTGCCATGTTGTAGGTTTTAGATAACGTATACATCTCAATTCCTATTTCCTTAGCTCCTTCAGCTTGTAGGAAACTTACCGGTTTAACACCGTCAAATCCAATGGCTCCATAGGCGAAATCGTGTGATACAGCAATTCCATTTTCTTTTGCGAACTCGACGGTTTGGTTGAAGAATTCAAGGTCTGCCGTTGCTCCAGTTGGATTATTTGGATAGTTAAGATACATGAGTTTTGCGCGTTCTTTCGTGTCTTGAGAAAGCATATTGTAATCAGGTAAAAAGTTGTTTTCGGCGACTAGTGGCAATGTTTCATATTGAACGTCAGCCATGACGACTCCAGATAAATAATCCGGATAACCTGGGTCAGGCAGTAACATCAAATCTCCAGGATTCAGTACAGCAATCGGCAACTCCACAAGTCCAATCTTCGTTCCGAATAAAACCGCAACTTCTGTAGTTGGGTCAATCTCAACATTGTATTCTCTTTTATAAAAGTCTGCTGCAGCTTCCTTCAATTCGCCAATTCCACGAAATGGCGAATATTTATGTGTAAGGGGATTTTCTGCAGCTTCTTGTAAGGCTTTTACGATGTGTGGAGGTGTTGGTTGGTCAGGATTTCCTTGACCTAAATTGATCACATCGCGACCCTGTGCTACTGCAGCTCCTACTTTTTGAACAAGTGAAGCAAAGAATTGTGGTGGTAATTGTTGAAGCTTCTTAGAAAGTTCCATGGTTTTTCCTCATTTTCTGAAATAGTTGCAATCATCAGCCAAATCTTATAATCTTTTGTGTATCTTGTCTACAGGGGGTGTACCCATGAAAATCGCATGCATTCAGCTCGACGTAGCGTTTGCCGAGCCTGAAAAAAATTTTTACAACGTTCAAAAGTACATAAAAAAGGTCGCAAGTGAGGGTGCAGAGCTCGTTGTATTACCTGAAATGTGGAATACTGCTTATGCATTAACGGAGTTAGAACATCTTGCAGACGTCGAAGGGCAACGAACAAAAGAATTTCTTTCCGAGCTGGCCCGTACATATCATGTCCATATCGTAGGAGGGTCGGTTTCTACGAAAAAAGGAGACAGCTTCTACAACACAATGTACATCTATTCGAATGAGGGTAACCTAGTGTCCGAATATGATAAAGCGCATTTGTTCCGTCTCATGGATGAACATCTATACTTAAAAGCAGGAAATCAATCAAATGTATTTTCATTAGGTTCTATTCAAGCAGGAGGGGTCATATGTTATGACCTAAGGTTTCCTGAATGGTTAAGGTCACATGCATTAGCCGGAGCGAAAGTGCTCTTCTTACCAGCACAATGGCCTGAAACTCGTATTGATCATTGGAGAATCTTGCTTCAAGCCCGTGCAATCGAAAATCAATGTTTTGTCATCGCCGTCAATCGAACTGGGAACGATCCGAACAATCAGTTCAATGGCCAATCCATGATCATTGCACCTTGGGGGAAAGTGTTATGGACTGGAGCTGATGATGAAGAGTACGCAATCATTGATGTTGATTTTTCAGAAGTTGAAGAGGTACGTACTCGCATACCGGTATACGAGGATCGCAGACCTTCGCTATATGAACCTTTGTTTGAAAAATGAAAATAATTTTCAAAAAGTGTTTGACACGTGTATAAAAACATCGTAAGATTTACTTCAGCAACAAAACAACCAAACAACTACATATGGAAATTTATCAAGAGAGACCGAGGGATAGGCCCTATGACGTCCGGCAAYCCCCAGCACGAGCTGGGAAGGTGCCAATTCCTACAGAATGATTTCATTCTGAAAGATAACCAAAAATCCATTTTTCGGTGCCTCTTTCATGATGAAAGGGGCATTTTTTATTTGGCAAAAAGGAGCTTGTGATGATAAAAATTAATGATTTATCTAAAGAGTACATAACGAAAAAAGGAACGGTTATAGGTGTTGATCGCGTAAATCTCACCATCAATGAAGGGGAAGTGTTCGGTATTGTCGGATACTCAGGTGCAGGCAAAAGCTCATTATTGCGGTGCATCAATCTACTTGAACGGCCAACAAGCGGACAAATTGAAGTGAATGGACTGGACCTCACAAAATTAAAAGGAGAAAAATTACGTAAAGCCCGCTTGAAAATCGGCATGATCTTTCAACACTTTTACTTAATCAGTCAAAAAACAGTTGCTCAGAATATTGCCTTCGCATTAAAGGCAGCTAATACACCAAGTGAAAAAATGGAGACCCGCGTTTTGGAGTTACTAGAAATGGTTGGTTTGACAGATAAGAAAGATGTTTATCCGGCCCAATTAAGCGGTGGACAGAAGCAGCGTGTCGGAATTGCTCGTGCACTGGCAAACAATCCTTCCGTCCTGCTGTGTGACGAAGCAACTTCAGCGCTTGACCCGAATACGACCTTATCTATTCTGCGCTTGCTCAAAAAAATCAATCGCGAATTGAACATCACCATTGTGTTGATCACACACGAAATGAATGTGGTAAAAGAAATATGTGATCGCATGGCCATCATGCAAGATGGACGGGTGGTTGAAGAGGGAACGGTCTACGATATTTTCTCCAATCCAAAAGCAGAATTGACGAAAGAGTTCATCAGTAGCGTCGTCTCATTCGAAGTACCCCAATCCATTTTGGATCAAGTCACTGGGCGTATTGTGAAAGTGCTATTTAAAGGCAATGTGGCGGGAGAAGGTGTCATCTCGGATATGATTCAGAATTTTGATGTACGAGGAAATTTCTTGCATGGCGCGATTGAATACATTCAGGAAATACCACTCGGTTTGTTTTTGATGGAAATTCAGGGACAACCAGAAAATATAACAAGAGCCATCACGTATATGGAAGGACGTGGGGCGCAAGTGGAGGTGGTACGTAATGGGAATTGATATACCGCATGTAATTGAAATGTGGCCAGACATCCTGAATGCATTCGGGCAATCGATGTATATGATTGGGGTTTCATTAACAGTCGCAATCATTATTGGCTTACCATTGGGGATTGTGCTTTTTGTTACAGACCGAGGTTTATTTTTAGAAAATCGATTTGTTAAAGGAACACTCGGTTTTATTGTCAATATGGTGCGTTCCATTCCATTTATCATTTTGTTGGTAGCTCTTATTCCTTTAACCAAATTACTGGTAGACTCAACGATTGGTCCAGCAGCTGCAAGTGTATCATTGTCAGTTGCCGCAATTCCTTTCTTCGCCAGAATTGTGGAAACGTCTCTTCGTGAAATTGATAAAGGGGTGATTGAAGCAGCCATTGCAGTTGGCGCGACACCTTGGATGATCATCAAGGATGTATTATTGCCTGAAGCAAAAACCAGCATCGTGCAAGGCATTACGATGACCATCATTAGTTTAGTAGCATACTCCGCCATGGCGGGTGTGGTTGGAGGCGGCGGTATTGGAGACTTAGCCATTCGCTTCGGATATTACCGTTACGATGAAACAATCATGATGGTGACAGTTGTCATTTTAATTGTTCTCGTTCAAGTCATTCAGCAGCTGGGTGACTGGACGTCAAAAGCAATAGATAAACGATAAAAAGGGAGAGAAATAGAGATGAAAAAAGTTTTATTTATGTTCATTCTAGTCTTAATGACAGCAGCACTTGCTGCATGTGGAGGAAGCGACAAAGAGTCAAAAGGTAATGCGGACAATGACAAATCAGTGACATTAGGCGGATCAGCAGGTCCATATAGCGACATGCTCAATAAGGCAATCAAACCCGCTCTTGAAGAGAAAGGATACAAAGTGAAAATCGTTGAATTCAGTGACTATATTCAACCGAATATTGCGTTGGACAATGGAGATATTGACGCAAATCTTTTCCAACACTCGATTTACTTGGAAAACTTCTCAAAAGAAAATGATATGGAATTGACAGGCTTAATTGCAGTGCCGACAGCACCAATGGGTATTTACTCCAACAAGTTCAAATCTGTTGAAGAGATCAAGGATGGAGCAACCATTGCCATTCCGAATGACCCGGTGAATGCAGCTCGTACATTATTAATCTTGCAAGACCATGGATTAATTGAATTAGACCCTAATGCAGAACCATTGAAGGCGTCTGAAAAGGACATTAAATCAAATTCGAAGAACTTGGTGTTCCAACCAATTGAAGCTGGCCAACTTCCACGTGCAGTGGACAGTGCGGACTTAGCAGCTGTACCTGGTAACTTTGCTTTGGCAGCGGAAATGAACCTGCTGGATGCGATTTTGCTTGAGAACATGCCGGACCGATACCGCAACTTAGTTACTGTAACGACAGCAAACAAAGACTCACAATTAGCGAAAGATTTAATTGAAGTCGTGGAAGCACCAGAATTCGAGGAAATCATCGATGCGGAATTCGTAGGTTTCGGCAAGCCAGAGTGGATGAAAAACCGTTAAGAGAGAAGGGTTTTTGTGGAAGACATCATAGTGCGGGGTGCACCAGCTGAATATGTTTGTAAAAGTGGTGTACTGAATGAATTAGAAGAGAAGTTACAGCTAAGAAGCATTCAGCGAGTACTTATTGTTTCAGGTGTGAAATCATGGAATGCAGCGCGCTATTACTTTCCAAATCTAAAAAGCATTCAGGTATCACATACCTTCTATAAAGGCGAGTGTTCACTCACTGAAATTAATAGAGTGTCTACGTTGGCACAAACTGATGGTGTGGATGCCATTATTGGAGTAGGCGGCGGAAAAGTATTGGACGTGGTGAAAGCGGCTGCTAGCGCTAGTAGAACGAAGTCAGTGTTAATTCCAACGCTTGCTTCAAACTGCGCACCGTGGACACCACTAAGCGTTATTTATTCGGATGAAGGGGTTATGACACATTACGATGTGTACCCCATGAGTGTTGACATTCTTCTCGTCGAGCCGCGAATTTTAGTGAAAGCCCCAGCTCCACTTTTGATTGCAGGTATCGGCGACACGCTAGCCAAGTGGTATGAGGCAGACGTACAAATTCGGCGATTAACCCATCCCCCGGTTGCGCTGAAAGTCGCTCATCATACAGCTCGGCTGTGTGCTGAAGAAATGTTTGCTCATGCAGAAGAAGCCATTGCTGACGCGAAAGAAGCCCAAGTGTCAGAGTCATTTAAAAAAGTAGTTGAATCCATTATTATGTTAGGCGGCATGGTTGGTGGATTTGGTGACAAATTTGGTCGTATTGCGGGTGCCCACTCCATTCATAACGGAATGACCATTGCACCGGAGTCACACGAGGCGCTTCATGGAAATAAAGTAGCATACGGCATTTTGGTTCAACTGCTTCTTGAACAAAAAGAAAGCGAAGTGGAGCGATTACTGCCGTTTTATCATAAACTGGGCTTGCCTACTTCACTTCGAGAATTAAATATTTCTGATACATGGATTGACGAAATTGCTGTGCACTCCACACGTGAAGAAGAGTCGATACATAACATGCGGAGTGAAAAGATTACAGTTACTGAAGTGTCACAAGTCATGCGTGACTTAGAGTCATTCCAACTCGTGAAAAGTCCGATTATGATTGAAGTAAAGACGAACCCGTGAATTTTGCGATCATCGATGATTATCAATTTGAAAGACCGACATTAAGCTGTCGGTCTTTTTTGTTGTGTAGAAGATTATACTTAAAGGGTCATGGTCATTTATATAAAATGGTCCGTCAAAACGTACATTTTATCCCCTTACACTTTGTATGGGGTTTTTTCTTGCTTAAATCCATATGTTTCGGTCACAATGACAGTAGAACAAGCTTGGAGGAACCATAGATGAAGCTCGTTACACGTATATTTATGCGGTTTTTTTCGGAGCGATTTTTCGATGAAGCTGCGCAAACCGCTTATTATCTGCTTTTATCGGTATTTCCTTTCTTACTATTTATCCTGTCATTAATTAGCTTCTTTCCGGTAGATGAGCAACAGATTTTAAATTTCTTGAGACCGTTTGCTCCTGGTGAATCGTTCAATTTAATAGAAGACAATGTGACAAATATCCTGGCTGCAGACAAAGGACGCGTACTGTCCCTCAGTTTGCTGGCTGCGTTCTGGGTTTCATCTATGGCTGTGCAGGCGCTTGCCCGTGCATTGAATGAAGCGAATGGAATTAAAAGTACACTTCCTTATTGGAAAGGACTGCTTCGAGATCTTGGCATAACCCTTTTGTTTATGACACTTATACCGTTATCATTGTTTTTACCATTCATCGAAAGTGGATTGCACTGGGTGGTATCAAAAGCGGGTACAATCGATCACTGGCAAGGGTGGATTTATATTTGGCCAGCAGTTAAGTGGGGGCTTGGGTCTGTATTTTTGTTCCTGTTTTTCCTGCTTTTCTATAAAATCGTACCAAACAAAAGACTCACTTTCCGTGATGTATGGCCTGGTGCTTTATTGTCGGCAGTTGGTTGGCAAGTCGTTTCGATTCTTTTTGCCGACTACGTGGCGAATGTCAATTACAAGCGACTGTATGGTCAACTGTCAGGGATTATCGTGCTGGTGCTTTGGTTCTACTTGACCACCGTCGTGATTTTATTGTCAGGGCTGCTGATTGCAGAAGTACGAAAGCTTCGATTGGGAAGCGATGAAGGGGTTGAGTAAATGCGAACCATATTATTGGTAGATGATGATCCAAATATTTTAGCGCTTATGAGTATCCATTTAAGCWAAGCGAGATATAAAGTAGAAAAAGCACTGGATGCAGAGAGTGCACTTACGTTAATTCCACGAGTGTGGCCACATGTGGTTGTCGTTGACGTGATGATGCCCGGCATGGATGGTTTCGCGTTAACAAAAAAGATTCGGGATGAATTTGATATTCCCGTTATATTGGTAACAGCCAAAAATTTGCTTGAAGATAAAGAAAAAGGATTTCTTGCAGGTTCTGATGACTACGTCGTTAAACCGTTTGAACCGCAGGAACTCCTTTTCCGCATAGGGGCTGTGTTAAGAAGGAGCGCCAAGCCAAATGAAATACGCATGCAGGTTGGGTCACTTGTGATTAATCGAAAGCGACTCGATATTTCAAATGGAGTTGAAACAAAGTGGCTGCCCTTAAAAGAATTTGAATTGCTTGCTTTGCTCGCATCCAATCCAGGCACTGTATTTACACGAAGTGTACTGATGGAGCAAGTTTGGGGATACGATTATGAAGGTGATGAACAGACATTGAGTGTACATATAAAACGATTACGGCAACGCTTGGAGGGATTTGTCTCAGATGTGAAGATTGGCACAGTACGTGGGGTTGGCTATAAGTTGGAGGCTCAAACATGAGATCTTTGTATAGCAAGTTTCTCCTTGTGACAGTCGCCATCATGGTTGGAAGTGCCACCCTTGGGTTTTTATTGGTCAATACGTATTACCATCAACAATTAAAAGAACAAAATGACGCCAAAAATGTTGGGATTGCACAAGACATGGCAGCTTTCATTGAACGCAATCCAAGCGTCCCTTTAACTGAATCAATCGAGGTATTTGGTGATGTCGGATACCAATTGTACGTTGTAAATGAAGCGGGTGAAGCTGATTTTCATGGTGGTCCATTTCGTGAATCAACTTTGCCTGCAAAAGTAAAAGAAGGGGTACTTGAAGGCGAAATTTATCACGGCATGAGAGATTTTCCGAAAGAAACATTTGTTACCGGCTTCTTTTCAAATCAATTGACCAATACAGTCGGCGTTCCATTTGTTTATGAAGGGGAGAATCATGCACTGTTTATTCGCCCAAATATCAAAATGTTATTTACGGAAGTACACCTTCTGCTGGGTGGGCTGGCTACATCCATGACCGTGTTTAGTTTACTTGCGATGATAATTGTCGCGAGAAAGATGATTCAACCCATCACCTTGTTAACAGAAGCAACGAATAAAATAGCGAATGAACGCTTTGATGAGCCCATTGCTGTTTCAAGTAGGGATGAAATCGGACAGCTGGCTGCAAGTTTTCAAATCATGGCCACTCGTTTGAAAGAGAATGATCAAGTACGAAAAGATTTTATAAGTCATGTCTCACATGATTTCCAGTCACCCTTACAGAACATCCAAGGATATGCGCAGTTACTTGCAAATCCATCTTGTCCGAAAGATGAACGACTTCAATATGCTGAAATCGTGGAGTTAGAGAGTAGGAGATTGTCAGCATTAACAAAGCAGCTGTTGTATTTAACTTCACTAGATCATCAATCGTATCAACCCACTTATAAGAGGGTTTCTATTAAAGAGCAAATTGAAAGGTCCATTCGTCAAAATGAATGGCGTTTTGAAGAGTTGGAGCTGGATGTTCGGATAGATATGCCACCCCTGCTTACACACGGAAATCCGGAATTATTGATGCAAGTATGGGAAAACATCATCACCAATGCAGTAAAATACAACCGTTTAAATGGATTCATTCACATTAAAGGATTTGAGTTGGAGAAGGAAGTTGCTATTACAATAGAAGATTCAGGGATTGGATTGACCGATGAACAAGCAGAAAAAGCTTTTGACCGGTTTTACCGAGCCGATCTCTCCCGGACTCGAGCTAAGGAAGGTACAGGGCTTGGACTGGCAATTGTCAGTGAGGTCGTGAAACGTCACAAAGGAGCAGTGTCAATCAATAGTGAGATTGATAAAGGAACCACCATTCAAATCATTCTTCCAAAACTGTAATACCAAGTTCACGTTATGTTCATCTTCGTGTGGTAAGATGAACTCATCTTAAAAGAAGAAAGGTAGAAATAATATGCAAGAAAAATGGAGTATTCGTTTAATCCGGATTGCCGCAATTTTTGGGATTATTGGCGCCTATATCGGCTCGCATATGGCGGGAGCGGGGTCGTACGCATTCAAGCCGATTCATGCACATATTTTGCTGGTGGGTTGGTTATCCGTATTTAGTTGGGGTGTATTCTACAAGTTGTTTGAAGTGAAATATCCGAAATTGGTCGTCGTTCATGCATGGTCAGCCATTTTAGGAGCTATCGGATTAACAGTAGGAATGTGGCTTCAATTTATGCAACCTCTTGGAATACCTGAAACATTCTCATTGATTTTCTACATTGTGGGTGGAAGTACATTACTCTTAAGCTTTGCGTTGTTTGTAGCGGTTACATTCGCCATTAAACCAGCTAAGAAATAGTAGACCGAAAACATCAAGCTCTTCTATCACAAAAGGGCGTTCCATGCAGTCCTTAGAGAAAGAAGGAAAGAGGAGGCCAGATTGGCGCTCCTCTTTTTTGTTGGCTCAGTTATTGTTCAAAAAGAAAATAGAGCCATGATAGTGTCTCGCTGATATTCAAGAAAAGCTTTCTTTAGTTGAATAAAGCGAGATAAATTTCTTTAAGATAGCCTCATTGTAAAAAAAAACGCAATCCATTTACAGGATTGCGTCTATCTTATTTCACTGTATACGTTTTTACCACATGGTCGTGCACATCGTCGCCTTTAGTTACATGAACTTGAATTTCGTAAGTTCCAGACTCTGTAAAGGTGAATTCTGTCTGGTACACGCCTGCGCCTTTTTCAGGGGCTTCGAGCCAAGTGTGGTGGTCGTCATCACTACGTGAAAYTTCATATCGTACGCGTGYTCCTTCAAGAGGCGCATCCGATAGAGAAACATTGGCAATTAACATTACCGCTTCACCAACAGTCGCAGAACCGTCTGCGAAATCAATCGTTGCACCGTGACTATGATGGCTATCGCCGCCATGAGCTTTTCCTTCAGTCGAAGTGTCGGTCGCTTTGCTTGACGTTTCTTCGCCACCGGTCACCGTTGTTTGTTTTGTAGGCATAATGTGCATATCACGAGCTGTTACATGCGATGTAATATCATACGTCCCATTTGTCTTAAATGTATAGTCAATTGCATACTGTTTGTCTTCATTTAATGTTGCAACAATCATTTCTTTTTCGCCAGAAGTTAAATTCAAGACCTCAATCTTTACTTCATTCGCATCTTCCACAATTTCTCCGTCTTGTGTGACTGCAGCAGCGATTACTACCTTTTCACCGGCAGTAACTGTTTCAGGTACGATTAAATCGACTTCAACTATTTCTGGAACTTCATCTGTCTTTGCTGCGTTATGTCCTTCATGTTCGTCATTTGTTCCACAAGCACTAAGAGTAAGAACAGCGAGCATTGATCCAATTGCTAAAAATCGTTTCATTTGTCATACGCCTCATTTCGTTTCGTTGATGTCATTGTAGCAAAAAAAAGCTTATACAGCTGTGACAGAACTGGGAATTTATATGTTACACTGCTTTTGTTTAAGTATCGGATAAAGTGGAAAGAAAATATTCTATAAAAATAGAGTTTCTTCTTATTATTATGAAATCATTGCACTCATTCAAAAGCCCAGTAACAAAATCACGCCCAGCCTACAAAAGGCCGGGCGTTTTTTTAGAGAATGGTTTGTCCTAAAGAGGTTTCACCATGTGATGAAAGGCACCGCCATAGATTTCCCACGGTTCAGCAATATGATAACCGATTCTTTCATATAGCCGAATGGCTGCTTCCTTTTCCAACTCCACATTAAGTGCGGCTTTAGAGAAACCTTCTTTTCGTGCGACTTCTTCTGCGTGCTTCAATAAGATACTGCCGATGCCCTGCCCACGGAAATCGGGGTTTACACAAACGGTATCAATATAAAATTCGTCTTTACGTGCCTCTGGTGGAATAACGATTGGTTCTCCTGTTTTCGTGCGTAACCATGTTACTAAATTCGCATCCATTTCAATGGCGTCGGTTCCTGAATATAGAACCATCACTCCAGTAATCCCATCTTGTTGTTCGGCAATTACCGTATTTAAATAGGAATGTCGATTGTCTTCTTGCTGAAATAAGTGGATTAACTGTTCTGTCACTGCTTCGGCATCCTTTTCGCCAGTCATTTGCTCGGCAATGTCGCCAATCGCATCGATGATGAGTGGAACGGCTTTTTCAGCATCTTCAGGTCTTGCTTTTCGAATATGTATGGTCATGAAACTCAACTCCTTCCTTCAACTATACCAAAATGTACATGTTCCCTCTACAACGCCGTTCATGGTAATCTAATACTACTAAATAGAAGGAGGATGGATGATGACTCAATCACATAAATCGCACGTCCTCACTTACGGGGATGCTTTTGTAGACTATATTGCAACCGATTCAACGAACACATCATTTTCAATGTTTTTGGGAGGGGCTACCGTTAATGTAGCAGTAGGTGTTGCTAGGCTTGGCGTACCTTCAGCATTTATTACCATTACAGGTGATGATGCAACGTCTGAGTTTGTACGAGGTGAACTTGAAGTTGAAGAAGTCATCATGGACTTTGCCAAAGTAGAACCTGAAAAACGGGTGAGTGGAGTGTATGTGCATTTAACGGAAGACCATGATCGAATTTTTCATCAATATATTGACGATGCACCACATATTCAAGTCGGCGATGAGGATTTGAAAGAAGAGGCATTTGAAAAAGCATCTGTTTTAAATTTATGTTCTGGTACATTGTTTCAACCGAAGGCATTGGAGACATCCCGCAAAGCAGTAGAATACGCGAAAAAGCACGGAGCTTTATTGTCTTTTGATGCCAATATCCGCCCGCTACGCTGGAATAGTGAAACCGAATGCCGCGAAACAATCTCTTCATTTTTCAAAGACGCAGATTTGTTGAAGTTCACGGAAGAAGAGTTAACGTTCTTAACTGAAACGACTACCATGGAAGAAGGACTTGCAGCAATCGCCAAGCTGAATATCCCCATCATTTTAATAACAGCCGGTGCGGAAGGGACTTATGCCGTTTTGGATGGAGAACTCCAGCATGTTCCGGTAGAACCAGTGGTACCTGTCGATACGACCGGAGCTGGAGATGCCTTTATGGCAGGCGTATTGCGCTATGTCCATCTCAATGGTTTGCCGACAACGATGGAATCCCTTATTGAATGTACGGCTTTTGCCAATCATCTTGGAGCCCTAGCTGCTACAAAAGCTGGTGCATTGACTGCAATGCCACGACTCAGTGAATTGCAAATATAATAAAAAATCGCCCATGACAACGTTTGTCAAAGGGAGATTTTTTGGTTCAGCTCAAAAGGAAGCCAGTGACACTACTGCCTATTAATATACCAATCATAATGATAGCCAGTAACCAATCACGGCCAGCGATGGTGATTGGTTCGTAATAAACGGAACGCTGCTCACCTGTAAAGCCTCTTGCTTCCATGGCGAATGCCGTCCGTTCCGCTCGACGAACAGCGCTCGCAAGCAGTGGAATCAATAGCCTTTTCATGCTTAAGAGGCGTTGCCAAGCATGTTTTTCCTGACCAATTCCTCGCAATCGATGTGCATGTCGAATCTGAATGAACTCATCCTTCACGACAGGCAAAAACTGATATCCAACCATCACACCGTATGCAAGTTTTGGTGACAGTCTTAATTGTTGCATTAAACTCATCACAAATTTAACTGGATCTGTTGTTAATGCAAACAACAAAGACAGTGAGGATAAAGCGAAAACACGAAACGCCAATGATAACGCTGTATGCCACTGTTTATCCGTCACTTCAAATCCATGCCATGCCCAAATGACGTCACCACTTGTATCAGCCGCAAAGAGCACTGTCGTCCATAAATATCCGAGAGCAGTAAAGCCTATTGGAATCATGAATAAAATCCAAACTTTCCAATTTACTCGACTGAACGATATTTGAACAAAAATAACACCGATAAATAATAGAAAAGGCGTCCATGGATTGAAAAACCACGCCAAAGTCAACATAGAGACAATGACTAACATAAACTTCAAAGCAGGATTCATTTCATGTAACCAAGTACGACTAGACATATGAACCCGCTCCTATCGGAGAAAGTAATTGATGACGTTTTAATAATTCGGATTGCTGCCACAATTGGTCAATTTCATAACGCCCCGTTAATTCACCGTTATTTAATAAGAAAACGGTGTCCGCGATGGCTTCAGCAAACGCCATATCATGTGTCACAATCAATACGCTGAACCCTTCTTTGGCACGAGCATCGAGTAAATGAAACAATTCGATAAGAGCATCTGAATCCTGTCCAGATGTAGGTTCATCTAATAATAGAACCGGTCGCTTATCTGCTAGCAGAGCTCCAATTGCCACACGTCGTTTTTGTCCATGACTGATTGCAAAAGGGTGGGCATCGTGAATTTCGGCTAGTYGTAACCGTTGCATAATATCCTCAATTTCATCGCTGGTAGAGTAATTTGAAAAGGAAATCTCCTGTCCTACTTGTTGAGTAACAAATAAATGCTCTGGCGATTGTGGAACGTACCCTGGAAACGTTTTTCCACTTTCGATGTACCCTGCCGATTTTTTCAAAATACCACATATGGTTTTCAGGAAAGTGGATTTTCCACTGCCATTCGGACCTGCAAGGACGGCGATTTCACCTTTTTGCAAACGGAGGGAAACGTCATGTAATAAACGTTTTTCATAAATGTTCACACTGACATTTCTCGCTTCCAACGTTATACCTTCTTGAATAGTCGAAGTACGTGAAGGAAAACGAATTGGAAATCTCGTCGGATGCTTTTCGACATGGAAATCCCCGGATGATGTGACGAGAAGGGCACGGTCGAAAAATGAACCCCACAAATCGAGACGGTGTTCAACCGCCACGATCGTGAATCCATTGGATAATTGCAATGCATCCAACCACTCCACATATTGTTGTGCGGTCAGAGGGTCTAAATGAGCAAGCGGCTCGTCGAGCAACAGCACTTGCGGTTCTATTAACAATGCACAAGCGGTTGCAAGTCGTTGTTTCATTCCTCCGGAAAGCGTTTGAATCATTGCATGCCGGATTTCAGAAAGACCGGTTAGGGTAAGTGTTGATGTGATTCGCTGTTCCATTTCTGCCCGATTGACGTACAGATTTTCTAACGTAAAAGCCATTTCTTGTTCAACTGTAGGCATACAAAATTGTGTATCCGGATCTTGGAAGACGGTAGCGATTCTCCGATTAATTTCCCCAGCGACATAACTACTGGTGTCTTTATTAAAGAGGACAACCGAACCACTTAGCTCTCCGTCACAATTGGCAGGGTACAAACGGTTCATTAAATACAGTAAACTACTTTTCCCGCAGCCACTCGGACCATATAAGACGACACGTTCGCCAGCATCTATCGAAAATGAAATGTTTGTAAAAACTGGCGAGTCATCTTCTGGAAATTGAAACGTGACTCCTCTGAAGTCAATCACTTGTGAGATGCCACTTGGTGATTCATTCGTGAAAGCTTTACCCAATGGACTCACCCTTCAGCTTGTGTTTCTTTGATGTATTGCGAGAAATCGAATATCCACGGAGAGCCCCTGTTGCCAGTAAACCATCGGATACATACTTTCCGCCTAAACCAGCGATGATGGCACCACTCATCACTCGAAGTGTGAACATCAAGAGAAGCAGTGAAGGGTCAAGCGCTGCGTAACCAGATACAAAGAAGCCATAGGCAAAACTGAAGACTGCAGAACCAATCCCCGCTAAACAAAGCACCCACCAGTCATAGCGTTTGTAACCTGTCGCGGCAAAAGCAGCTTCTGCACCAAGCCCCTGGACTAGTCCAGATAAAATCAAACGTGGTCCCACCGCATTACCGATCATCACTTCAATAGTCGCTGCCATGGTTTCAGACAAAAGAGCGGCACCCGGTTTGCGGATGATGTATGCACAAATGATCGACACAATAAACCAAATCCCAAAGATCCACTCGTATGCAATAGGTCCAATCACTCCAGCCCAAATGTTTCCTACTTGAACAAACAGCAAATAAACGACGGCAAAGACAACTGCAAAAACGGATAGCAACACAACTTCTTTCAGTTTCCAGGACTTCAACATATTACGCATCTCCTTTGTGAGAAGGGCTGTTGATGCTCATGTTAACAGTCATGACCAAATGTTTATGTTGTTCCGATCGAGCGTGTGTAAAAGAATCTTCAAGGAATGCAAATACATCGTGAATATCCCCATGAAGTCCACTTGCATAATGCATGGAATCATTGAACACCCCATATTCTTTTGCACGTGCCACTTCCTGATAAATAACCGACATATAATCGGGGTTATTCATCGGATACAGAGCAAATTGTGATGATACATATTGTTTGATTTCGCGAATTTGAGGATGGTTTAACAGAACATCATCTTTTTCCAGATAAACATCGCCTGCAGAATCCCCTGGGCAGCCAATCGAAAAGGTTCCGTTAAAGGCGACATGGGCACCCGTTTTTGCTGCATACAATACGATGGCTCTCGCTGTATCGAATACATGCATTTGCTTCCCACGCATCACCGTACTGACGTCGTCGGTATGCATCCATACATTTGAGGTATCTGCTTCACGCAAAGCCCCTTTAATAATTTCAATAAAATTGTCCGCCATCGGGTGAATCGAAAACCGTAAGCCAACGATTGGACTAATCCCACAACTAAACTCATTCGACATCTCTTTTTCCTCCTTTTTTAGTGCCAGGCACCTATTATTGAACATAAAAAAGCTGCATTCGACTTGGAATGCAGCTGGTTTGCGCAAAAAGAAAAAAAGTTGGGCAAAGGTCACCGCACTTCCTCACGCCAGTATTACCTGGATCGAGTGTTAAGGGATCGGAGCAAATGCTCTCATCTCAGCCAAACTATAGCACCCCTAGTGCAAATTCGTATGCAGTTTTATATATTCAAGAACGGCTTCATTGTAACGCATGAAAAAAGGATTGTAAATAAAGTGAATATCAATACTTGCCAATCAGCAAATTCTGTTCTATATTGTATATAACAAGACTGTTCTACTAAGAATAGAACAAAGGGAGGTCGCATATGTTTATTGAGATTGAACCGGAATCGACCGTACCGATTTACTTGCAATTGGCTCAGCAAATTATTGAAGGGGTAGCAAAGGGGTCTTTGAAACCTGGAGATTCCTTGCCATCTGTACGCTCATTTGCAGCTGATCTCGGCATGAACATGCATACGGTAAATAAAGCTTATCACTACTTGGAAGAGAAGGAATTTATTCAGATTGTACCGAAGAAAGGTGTATTCATTCATGAAAAAGGTGTACGGAAAGCATCAGCTTCCGATCGCCAACGACTGAGTAAAGAATTACGCCCAATCATAGCAGAAGCACTTTGTCTTCAGTTGTCTAAAGAGGACATTGAGTTACTGGTGAAAGAAATTATTTTGGATTTGAAGGAGGTTAAGTAATGTCAGCAATCATTTTTATCGTCCTATTAATGTTCAACATTGCCATTCAAGCCTTTTTACCGAAGTTTCTGAAGGAAAGTGAAGCGTTTGGCGTGTATATCCCGGATACGCACTTAAAAGACCCGCGTCTTATGAAGATGAAAAATCGCTACACACAATTGGTTTTGCTATGTGGTGTGGTTGTTCTAGTCCTATTCATTGGCGGGGTGTTAATCGTCCGTCCACAGGAGCAACAAATTGTATTTTGGGGATTAGCTGCACAAATAGGTGCATTGGTTCTGCCGATGGGGTTATATGCAAAAAATCATATTGCATTAGCTAACTGGAAGAAAGATGAAAAATGGACAGCAGGTCAAGTTGAGCGGAAAGTGGTAGACCTGCAGTTTCGTGAGCAACTGAAACTGTTGCCCAACATGTATTTTATCTTGCCGATGCTTTTGACCGTCAGTCTAAGTGTTTATGGATTAACCCAATATGATTTGATACCTGACCAGCTTCCGACGCACTGGGGTCCGAATGGGGAAGCGGATGCATTTACTGAAAAAAGTTGGCTTTCAGTTAGTTCGTTGCCATTCCTGACACTCGTGCTTCAAGGCATGTTGCTTTTTTTCAATGGGGCCATGAAGCAATCAGGCGCAAAAATTCAGGTAAAAAATAAAAAACGTTCCCGAGAACAACAACTCGCTTTCCGTAAATATACAAGTTGGTTATTGTTTGTCGTGACCATTTCGATGACGTTGTTGATGGGGTACTTACAGCTGACCATTATTTTTCCTGAAACCATGTCAACTTCAGTAACACTTGCTTCCACCATCGCTTTCTTGGTCATTATTTTAGGTTCCGTCCTATTTTACGCTATTAAAGTAGGGCAAAGTGGCACCAGAATAGTCGTATCACACCCGGATGAAAGTCTAGAAGGGGTAATCGATCAAGATGACGATCGATACTGGAAATTCGGAATGTTTTATGTGAATAAGAACGATCCGAGCATAATGGTGGAAAAACGTTTTGGGATTGGCTGGACCATCAATTTCGGTCACAAAACCAGTTGGATTTCCTTACTATTACTAATAGGAAGTATCGTGTTCGTTTTAACATTGCAATAAAGAGGAGTGGGAGAAAATGGAGGAATTACAAGGGGTGCCTTGGGGTATTATCACACCGATATTTATCATTCAATTTATTTTACTGGTAGTTGCACTCATCGATTTAGCAAAAATACATCAAACAAACGGACCTAAATGGGTCTGGGTACTGGTTATTATTTTCATTAGTATTTTTGGACCTATTACATACTTTATTGCAGGGAGAAAACAAGCATGACGACAATCTTAGAAGCTAACCATTTAATGAAAATATACGGCTCAGAGCGAGCTGTAAATGATGTGACTTTTGCGCTGGGAGAAGGCACATCTACGGCATTAATCGGACCAAATGGAGCCGGTAAAACGACGACTTTATCCATGCTTGGTGGGTTATTACAACCAACATCCGGTACCATTTCACTGAATGGGGAAAAACATGCGGACGTAAGAAAACATATTGGTTTCCTGCCTCAATATCCACAATTCTTTTCGTGGCTGACAGCACTGGAATTTACTGAAATGGCGGCGAAATTAAGTGGGATGGACTCACGGTCTGCCAAGCTTGAAGCACAAAAAACACTGGAGTTCGTAGGACTTGGAGACGCACTACGGAAAAAAACGGGCACTTTCTCTGGCGGAATGAAACAACGTCTTGGATTAGCACAGGCCATTGTTCATAAACCAAAGCTCTTATTATTGGATGAACCCGTATCTGCGCTGGATCCCGTTGGAAGACGCGAGATTATGAATCTATTGAAAAGCTTGCAACAAGACATGACCATTTTGTACTCGACACACATTTTAAATGATGCGGAAGAAATGACGGATCAATTGTTGTTTTTACGAAAAGGACAATTGGTCGAACAAGGTTCGATTGGCGATGTGCGTGCAAAATATGATCAACCAAGATACCGCTTGGAATTTGGCCGAGCAGAAGATGCCCTCATTTATTCAGAAAGTGCTCCATGGAAAGTACAAGTAGAAGGCACTTGCGGTACCATTCACATAACTCAAGGTTTGCCGACAATGGCGGAAGTGTTGAAGTCGTTGGCGGAAAGTGGACTGGATGTCCAGAAAGCGGAGCGACAAACAGCGAACTTAGAAGAAATCTTTATGAAGGTGGCGGGGCAGGCATGAGGGAATTAATCGTACTTTTTCAAAAAGAGTGGCGTGAAAATACACGCAACTATAAATTTTTATGGGTACCTCTAGTCTTTATTTTCTTCGGATTGTCCGAGCCGCTGACAAGTTACTATTTGCCGCAAATACTTGACGCGGTAGGGAATATGCCTGAAGGCTCCGTCTTCCCAATGCCGGATTTCACGCCCGCTCAAGTCATCATGGCGACAATGGGGCAATACCAATTCATCGGCATGCTCGTATTAGTATTGGCATTCATGGGTACCATTTCCCGCGAGCGTAAAAATGGAACAGGAACGCTTATTTACGTACGACCGATTTCTTATATAAATTACTTTTTGAGCAAATGGAAAGTTGTAGGCTTCATTGCGCTAGTGAGCGTATGGCTAGGATTGTTGACGAGCTGGTATTACACAGGGTTGTTATTCGGCAAAATCGAAGCAGCTGATTTCTTAGCTTTTGCAGGCACTTATAGTGTATGGATTTTATTTGTCGTGACAATCGTTTTGGCTATGAGTGCGTGGTTACCTACAGGTGGCGCTGCAGGTGTATCATTATTGCTGGTCTTACTTGTTCAGATTGTAGACTCTTTACTTGGAGCGTACTGGACCATATCGCCTTGGAAGCTGTCTATTTATGCAACGCAGTGGTTGACAGGTTCACCAGACTCAGGCGATTTCTGGTGGAGCATGGTGATCACGATTGTTGCTATTATCGCTTTGATGATATTTGGTGTATGGATGTCAAAACGCAACGCATCAAAAACAAAAGTGTAAAAGTTATCCCTCTCCAAATTAAAATGGAGAGGGATTTTTTTGTAGGCTTATTTTTGGTCGTTATTGTCAGCTGCACCATCAGCATCTGGTATATCTGATTTGTCCATCGTTGGTTCTTCACCATCTGTTTTATTCTCTCCAGGTACGAAGTCTTTATCTTGATCACTTGGCCCCTGTTGAGTACCGATGGAAGTACCTTTATCCGTTCCACAACCAGCAAGCATAAACATAGCCAGAACGACTAATAATATAGATTTCATATACAAACTYTTACCTCCTGTTTCACCTGATTTTTGTTTTCAGCTTAGGTTGCTCATACAGGAGTGAAATATGTATTTTAATAAAATGGGTTTTGTATTTTATCAGTCGTGTAACGGTTTTTGTCGAGTGTGAAGTGGTTTCTGACTCGAAGGGGATTTTGACCATTTATTAATTTCCAACCTGACCATTCGAGAAAATTTCGATATACATGTTATTTTCCGGGTCTGCGATTTTCTTCCGATTTGAACCATGCACGAATGCCTTTTCCAGCATAAGGTTCGTCTGCAAAACGAGGCAAAATATGAAAATGCGCATGCGGAATAGATTGGTTTGAAGCGTCTCCAACATTCCAGCCTAGTGTGTATCCGTCTGGTGAGTAGTTCTCGTCCGCATAGGACTTCACTTGTTGCATCAATTCATATGTAGCGTTCCATTCTTCCTGTGTTAAATCAAAAACCGTTTGTCGATGGATTTTTGGAACGATTAGTCCACTGCCTTCTAAAATGGTTTGGTGTTTGGGATGTTGTAAGTACTGGCAATATTCATTTTCAAACACAATACGCTGTTCAGAATCCTTTTGCGGATTGCAATAAGGACAATTTAATAGGTTTTCCAATTTCAACACCTCTTCTTACAGTAATTGTAATAGAACGACAGGAAAATAAGCAAACTATGTAGAAAGAGTTGCGAACGGGAGGAATGAAAAATGGATAAAACACAAAAGGCTGAGCAATCAATTCGAAATTCCAATCGCTTTTTGACGGCTTTTCATCGCATTGAACAATCGATGAAAGACATTATTGGCACCAATGATCATCTGTCATTTTATAAATTAGTTGAGCTTTCGAAACGGAAGAATGCCGTTGTCCGAAGATTTGAAGAGGATTTAAAAGAATATGCCAC
>NZ_JBFUJC010000015.1:0-21155 GCF_056401595.1 Paenisporosarcina sp. P4_E4_2
ATACAAGGGGATAGCCACTGATGGAAGTTAAACCAGCACCTGCAATACCGTTTCCAAAGAAAGTCGATCTTGCAATGGAGTATCCTGTCAAAGGTCCAGTTCAATTAGAAGAACCGACCACTGAACTAAAAGAGAAAGTAACTAAAGAAATGCTGATAGATAAAGTCGAGGGGATGAATGAGTTCCTGGAACCGACTCCTACTGAAATAAAATTCAAACTGCATGAAAAACTGGATATCTATTATGTACAAGTAATCGATACAAACTCGGATACAGTCCTGAAGGAAATTCCACAAAAGAAATTTCTTGATATGTATGCTTCTATGGCGGAGTTAATGGGTTTGATTGTGGATGACAAATTTTAATTAAGTCTATTATAAAAATCATGACATAAACACAGAAACGAAAGAAGTGGAGTGAGGTAAATTGCGTATTGGCGGAATAGCATCAGGAATGGATACGGATTCATTAGTCAAGGAACTTATGAATGCACAGAAAATGCCCTTAAATAAATTGACTCAGAACAAAATATGGACGGAATGGCAACGGGACGCCAATCGAGAATTTAATATATCTCTATCAAAGTTACGGACAACTGCAAGTGACCTGCGTTTTCAAAGTTCATTCAATGCCTTTAGTGCAACGTCATCAAATCCGAGCAGTTTGACGGCATCAACAACAGCCAACGCATTGAATGGTACTTATCAGGTAGAAGTAGTGAATGTTGCGAGTCCTGCAAAAATCCATTCTGCCGGCATGATTGAAAAAGTCGCTGGAGTTGCTGCTAAATCAACTGATGTAATTCCTGCTACAGGAATGATCACAATTAAAGATAATGCGGGCACGGTTTTGGGAAGCGTTGATGTTACTAGTGGCTTGACTTATGCCGAGGTCGCGAAAAAACTTCAGGAATCAACAGCAGGAAAGACAACCGAGTTACGAGCGAGCTTTGATGACACTACATCGAGCTTCTTCATGTCGACCAAAGGCATGGGTTCTGATCAAAACTTCACGTTGGAATTCAGTAATGACCTGTTAGCCAAACAAGTAATAAACGATGGCACCAATACGGTCTTCACCACTGGCACTGCTGTAGGGGATGGCTTCATGTCATCCGCTACAAATGGAGAAGTGAAATTCGACGGAATTACTGTCAATAACTTGACGACAAACAAAACAACAATAAATGGCCTTACCATAAATCTATTACAAAAAGGCACATCCACTATTACGGTTCAATCAGATACAGCCAAACCATTAGAAATGATAAAAAATTTAGTGGAGAAATACAATGAAACAATTTCTGAAATCGAGAAAAAGCTGGTAGAGAAACGCTATCCAGACTTCAAACCACTTTCCGATGAACAACGAAAAGACATGAGTGAAAAGGAAGTGGAACTGTGGGAAGAGAAAGCAAGAAGTGGTTTGATTCGAAATGACCCAATGCTGAAAAGTGCATTGCAAAATCTAAGAAGCGCCTTCATGAATCCCGTCGCAGGAATTGCTAATGGTAATACCAATATGCTTTCTCAAATTGGTATTAATACTGGTAAGTACAGTGAGGGAGGAAAACTATTCATTGATGAAAATAAGCTAAAAGAGGCATTGTCAAATAAACCTGATGAAGTCATGGAGTTATTTACTAACAGTGAAAACGGCATTGGTAACCGAGTTTATCAGGAACTGAACGATGTTGTAAAAAGTTTGAGTGAACGTGCAGGCAGTACAACGAGTGCTGTCGACAACAGTACTATGTCAAAAAAAATCACTCAAATGAACAAAGAAATTAGTAAATGGAATGACCGGTTAAAGATGGTTGAAAACCGCTATTGGAAGCAGTTCACGGCCATGGAAAAAGCATTGAGTCAGATGAATTCACAAAGTTCTTGGATGCAACAGAATATGAGTGGCATGTAATGATTGGGTACCAAAACGTACTAGCCGAATTTCTTCAAATGACCGAAGAAATCCATAATCAAGCTAAAACACTTAATTCAAATATGAAAGATAATGAAACTGGTCAAGTGGAAACCTTGCTATCCCTTTTCGATAAAAGACAACAGCTGATTTCTCAGCTGGATACATACATGCAACAGACTGACTTTCACTGGACAGAAGAAGATAAGAAAGTAATTCAGCAAATGAAAGAAACCGAACAATTGATCCAGACGCTTATGAAGGGTTTACATCAGTCGTTCAAGTCGCAAATGAATCAAATCACTCAAACGAAACAAGGGTCTAGGAAGTTTGTGGATGCGTATCAGAATGTATCGACCGAGGGATCTTTTATCGATAAACGGAAGTAAAAAGCAGGAGGATTCAATATGTCAGTGATCAACCCTTACCAAACTTACCAGCAAAATTCAGTGATGACCGCATCTCCGCAGGAGCTTACACTGATGTTATATAACGGTTGCTTGAAGTTCATCAGGCTGTCCAAAAAAGCGATGACCGAAAAGAATTACGAGGTAAAAAATACAAATATCATTAAGGCACAAAACATAATTCAAGAGCTGCGAATCACCTTGAACCAAGAAATCGAAATTTCCAACAATATGACACAACTTTACGAATATATGTACACTCGACTGGTTGACGCCAATATGAAAAATAACCTGGAAATACTGGAAGAAGTTGAAGGGTATGTTGTAGAGTTGCGTGATACATGGAAGCAAGTCATTGAGCTTGCGAAAAAGAACTAAAGGTCACGGTACGTTTGTTATTCTTTGAAATTGAAATGAGGGTTTGGTGTGGATAAGACATCATGGTTAGGCATAATACTTGGAATGTTCGTACTGGTCGGTGGGATGATTTTGAAAGGCTCCGATCCAATCGCTTTATATAATCCTGCGGCACTCGTCATTATTTTTGGCGGAACAGTTGCCTGCATACTTATTGCGTTTCCATTTGAAGAAGTGAAGAAAATCCCTGTTCTATTTAAGGTGATTTTTTCTGAGTCGAAGATGGTTTCTCTTAAAGAATTGATTCCAGTGTTCACGGGGTGGGCGATGGTCGCAAGAAGAGAAGGATTACTGGCATTGGAAGAGCGTTCGGAAGAAGTGGAAGACCCATTTTTACAACGTGGTTTGAAAATGGTGGTTGATGGACAATCACAGGAACATATTCGTGAACTGATGGAAGAAGAAATTGCTGCGATGGAAGACAGACATGAGCTTGGGGCGAAAATTTTTACACAAGCTGGTACATATGCACCTACACTCGGGGTACTCGGTGCCGTAATGGGATTGGTATCGGCACTTGGCCACTTAGACGATATTTCATTGCTTGGTAAATCCATTTCGGCGGCATTTATTGCTACTTTGTTCGGTATTTTTACGGGGTATGTCATGTGGCATCCATTTGCCAATAAATTAAAGCGTAAATCAGAGCAGGAAGCCAGAATGAAATCGATTATGTTAGAAGGCTTGCTGGCTGTTCAGGAAGGTCTTCCAGTACGTATAGTAGAAGAGAAATTACTGACGTATTTACCTGCTAAAGATCGCGTTCTTGTGCAGGAAGAAAAAACAAGAGAAGGTGTTCGCGTTGAAGCGTAAGAAAAAACATGAAGATCATGTTAATGAATCATGGCTGATTCCTTATGCCGATATTTTGACGCTATTACTCGCTCTTTTCATCGTATTGTTTGCGGCAAGTGAAGTCGATTCACAGAAATTCAAGGAAATCTCAGAGTCATTTAATAATGAGCTTCAAGGTGGGACAGGCATTCTGGACGAAGAAGCGGCTATTGAAATTATGACTGATACGTCCAAAATCTCCAAACTGGATGAGATTAAACCTGAAACTGGAGTGAAATCAGTAGCTGAAATAACCCTTGAGCAGGACCTTAAAGAACTCGGGGAACTCAGGGGGAAAATTGAAGTTTACATAAAAGACAAGGGATTATCTACAAAAATTGAAACAGCTCTGACAAGCAAAGGGTTGGTGTTGAAGATAAAAGAAGGGGTACTTTATCCTTCGGGTAGTGCGGATATAAACGAAGAATCAAGAACGATTGCGGTTGAGATTTCAAATTTACTGGTTACAGACCTACCACGGAACATTTATATTGATGGTCATACGGATAATATTCCGGCTAATTCAGAAGAGTTTCCATCAAACTGGGAATTGAGTGCTGCAAGGGCCATCAATTTCATGAAAATACTACTTGAAAATAAACAGTTAGATCCGAAAGTGTTTAGTGCAACGGGATATGGTGAGTACAGACCGATTACTACAAATGACACTCCAGAAGGCAGAGCAGAAAACCGACGTGTGGAAGTTTTGATATCACCGTACAAGCAAGAAACTAACCACTGAAGAGGTGTACCATGGGAAAAATGAAAGTTTTAGTCATCCTCTTCTTCGCTATCATTTTATTAGGCGGGGGAGCCATGTTTTTTTTGAAAGAAGAAGTAATGGGCAAGGAAAAGGAAAAAGTAATTTCAGCAGAAGAACTGGTTGAAATGAGTGTTGACACCGACGTCATCACAACCAATCTAGCATCCGCCAACAATTTTGCAATTGTTCAGTTCAATATTTTGTTAAGTAGCAAGGAAACGAAAGAAGAGGCGGAAAAACGTAAACCTGAAGTACGCGCAGCCATCATTTCCACTGTTGCTGGCTTTACAAAGGACGAGTTAATTGGCAAGGAAGGCATTGTCAAACTTGAAAAGGAACTATCTGCAAAACTTGAAGGTATTGTGGAAACAGGAGAAGTCGAACGGGTATTGGTAACGGAATTTAAATTACAATAATTCGTATTTGTACTAAACATTTTGTGAGAAGTGCCGATATATACATTAGAAAGATTCAGGTGATTTAAATGCAATCAGGTCAATTGGATAACTGCAGGATTTGTGGCAAATTGTTTCTCAGAGAGCATACAGATTATTGCTTGAGCTGTTACAAAAAAACTGAGGAAGATTTCAAACTGGTTGCCGACTTTTTAAAAGACGAGAAAAATCGTTTTGCTACGATTGAAGAAGTAAGCATAGAAACGGATGTTTCCTTGAAACAGGTTGCTGATTTCATTCGTGACGGTCGTATATTTGCAGAGGACTACCCGAACCTGGGTTACCGCTGTGCGCATTGTAGTAAAAAGATAAAAAGACAATTGTTATGTGACGAGTGTTTCAATCAATTCTCATCTGAAATCAATCAAACCTTGAAAAGAGAAAATCTCCAAAATGAGATTAGAAATAAACAAGATAAAAAATCGACAAAAGTGAACACGCCACAATATTGGCAGTTAAAGAAATGAAAATAAACGACAGGGCGGTGAAGGAATGAATATCGATAAGACGACAGGTTCTTCCTTTATTCAATCTTATCAAAAACAAATGCAGGTCTCCCAAGTTGGCAAAACGAGACCATTGCAAAAAGAAGACCAGCTTCAAATTTCAAATCAAGCAAAAGAGTTATTTGAAAAGAACACCGAAATAGATTTAGACAGACAAGAAAAGATCAGCACATTAAAGGCACGAATTCAGTCAGGTGAGTATCAAATTCACAATGATAAAGTGGCAGATAAAATCTATCAATTTTGGTTTGATAAATAGATTTTCGTCTATATAGAGGAGGGTGTCGGATGCTTCAGTTAATCACGACGCTGAAAGAATTGATGGTAATACTGGAAAAACTCATCAACTTGGCGGAACGAAAGAAAGTTGTTTTAGTCGAGCGAAAAGTGGACGAGTTGAATCAACTGGTACAAGAGGAAGCAAAGATTATAAAACAGCTCAATCAAGTAGATCAGGAGCGTGAACAGCTGGTTGAAAGTGTGRTGCAAAATCATCCTTCTCTTAGTTTCAGTCAATTTGTAGAACAACTTCCAGATGAACTTACGAGGAAAAATCTACAATCAAAATTGAAAACATTACAACAGCTCATGATGGAGCTGCATGATATAAATAAAGTAAATGAGTCACTAATTGAAGACTCAGTGAATTTTGTTCAACATATGATCGAACACATTACTAAGTCAAAACAACAACACTTCAATTATCAATCTCCTATAGGTCAACAAAAATCACAAACAAGCAATCGGGGCTTTTTCGATACAAAAGCTTGATTGACGTTAGAAGGTAGGGAATAAGATGGTTTCAACATTTCACGGATTAGAGGTTGGGAAGCGCGGATTAATGATGGGGCAGGCAAGAATTGCAACAACAGGTCACAATATTGCCAATGCAAATACCAGAGGCTACTCACGCCAACAAGTGAATGCATCCACTTCCCCTTTTCTAAACATTTGGACAAGTGGTACGGTCAACCCCGGCCAACTTGGTACTGGGGTCTCATTGGACTCCATTACTCGTGTGAGAGACAAGTTTTTAGACGGAAAATTTCGTGAGCAATACGCAAAACTAGGTGAAGCATCCGTCAAACAAGAAACACTTGATCAACTTGAAACGATTATCAATGAACCAAGCGAAACGGGATTAAGTTCTTCAATGGATCAACTGTGGGGAGCTTGGCAAGACTTGGCGAATGATCCGGATAGCCTTTCCGCTAAAGCAGTAATCAAAGAAAGAGCACAGGCTTTCATCGATACCGCGCAAGCTATGGATAGTGCAATGACAGGTGCTAAAGCGGACTTGGATAACCAATTGACTGCGAAAATTAAAGAAGCGAACGGTTATTTGGAGCAAATTGCCCAGTTGAACGACAGCATCAAACGCAATGGTACGCAGGCGAATGATTTATTGGATAAGCGAGATGTACTTGTTGAAGAACTATCGAAAATTGTGGATATTAAAGTTGCCGACCAAACAGACGGAACTTATAAAATCAGCTTAAGCTCTGGTGAAACACTAGTTGATGGATCAGCTGTTAATGAGCTTGCCACTGTAGCTGATAGTGATCCAACTACTACTGAAGTTATTGTTAGTGATTTAGTCGGAGGCGAATTATCCGGTATCCTTAAATCAATAGATACGGTTGATGAGTACCAAGCGAACCTGAACAAAATTGTCAATGATTTTGTCCAGGCAAACCAGATGTCATCAACGGATCCCAACGTACCTGGAGAAAATCTATTCAGCGGGAATACGATTGCTTCACTTAAAGTCAATCCGTTAATTGAATCTGATAGTAGCCAAATTACTTCTTTGATTCCGGGCAATGAGCAAAAATACAAGAGCGTAAACAATGAATACCGAGCGCTTGTTAGTGAGCTTGGGGCGGAAAGCCAAACGGCCATCCGCAATGTGGCAAACTATGAAGCAACATTGCTAGCGACAGATAGCCGTCGTCAATCGATAACGGGTGTTTCACTAGATGAAGAAATGGCTAATTTAGTTCAGTACCAACATTCATATAGTGCTGCAGCAAGAATGATTTCAACGACGGATCAGATGCTCGATACAATCATCAACCGCATGGCTGCACGTTGATGAAGCGCATGGGAGGAAAATGATGATGAGAGTTACACAGCAAATGTTACATCAAAATTCAGTTCGCCATATGAATCAGAACTTGAGTCGACTGGAAAAAACCAATAATCAAGTGACGACAGGCAAACAGCTACACCGCCCATCTGATGATCCGAATGGCGTAAGTAAGGCTATGAACCTGAAAAGTGCACTTGTTGCTAATGATCAATTTGAACGTAATACCAATGAGGCTAACCTTTGGTTGGATGAATCAGGTCAGACGATTAACGACATGGTAAATGTCATGCAGAAAGTACGTGAACTAKGAGTCCAAGGAAATAACGGGATTCTTTCGGATTCTGATCGTAATATCGTTGCAATAGAAGTGGAAGAATTGACCGAGCAAATTCGTCAATTTGCCAATTCAAAAGTAAACGGCAAATATATATTCAATGGTTTAAAAACGGATGAGCCTCCTTATCCCAATAAAAATTCCTATCAAAATGATACATTTGATACGAGTGGCAAAATGTTTACGATTGCGGATGGCGTAGCAGTAAAAGCAAATGTCACTGCCGATGAGTTATTTGGAAATGCTGCTGATAATACCAATCTGTTTAACACATTGAATTTGCTAGCTTCGGATCTTCGTTCGGGTTCTGACATTCAGATGAATCAAATCGATAAAGGCATCGATCGAATGTTAACTGTAGCAGCAGATGCGGGCGCAAGAAAGAACCGCGTTGAAGGAATTGAAAATCGGATTCAAGACAGCAATATTGAACTTAAGTCCTTGTTATCAAAACTGGAAGATGTGAATTATGCAGAAGCCGTCACGAAGTTGAAAAGTGAAGAGAGTGTCTATCAGGCAAGTCTTGCTGCTTCAGCAAAAATCATTCAGCAAACTTTGATGGATTTTCTAAGATAAAGAATAAGGAGCATTCGCCATATGGTAAGTACTCCTGTTCATCTTGTTGACAAAAGAATATTAATCAAAATAAAAGTATAAAAATTCTCATTCTTATCTTTTGCACTCTATCGAAAAATATTACGGTCGGCTATTTCTTTCGCTTTCTGCGGACGAAACGCTAGCCTCCTCGGCTCAGCTGTCTATGACAGCTAAGCCTGTGGGGTCTAGCTTATTTCGTTTTTCCGCAGGAGTCTTCAGAAATAGCCGACGATCTTACTATTGAAATAATATGAAGAGATACGCAAACAGAAACGAAATCCGTTGATTGGAGTGGAAGCGGAGACTAAAGCCGTGCCCGTGAAACGCGTCCGCCGCAAAGGAAATTAACATTTTCTTGCATACGTTCTTTTTCATTAGTATTCAGTTATATTCAATCTATTTATTTTTTGTCTACAGTCTATAAGGAGCATTCGCCATATGGTGAGTGCTTTTTTGAATTTACATATTGGGTGAACGAAAATAAAACTTCATAGGAAAATTAAACAATAGAAAAAAGGATAGGATTAATGACAAAGTCACTAAACCCATCCTTCTATTTAACTTATGATTTCATTGTATTGACCAAGCCCATCATATCATCCGCAAATGAGATCGCTCTTCCTTGGGATTGCAGCAATCGTTGAGTAGAAATTAATTCGGTCATTTCATCAGTCATATCAACATTGGACATTTCGAGTGCCCCTTGAGTGATTCGGAACGAACCATCATTGTTTCCAATTTGCAGGGTACCGTTTGCTACTTGATTTGCTTCCGTTCCAGGAAGTTGATAACGGTTGGCTCCGATTTTTTCGAGCAGGTTTGGTCTGTTAATTTGGGCAATGCTCAACTGGATTTGGGTTGGCTGTTTTGAAGTATTTCGATAAGAAACTTCAAGTGTTCCGTTTTCTGTTACTTTGATGTTGTTATAATCTCCATCAAAAACAATCGGGCGGTTATTGCTATCGAGAACCGAATCACCAGAAGACGTGACCAAGTTTACTTGGTTAGAATTCAGGATCGGCTGAACTTGAAATGATCCATCTTTTGTATAGTAAGTTTTTCCTTCGGAAGCCACGCGGAAAAATGCATCATTTCCTTGAATCATGAAATCAAGAGGGCGATCCGTTTTTTTCATGGACCCTTGTTCAGTCCGAATCGACGTCTGGGAAATGATTGCACCAGAACCAACTCGAAGACCGTTCGGCGTGATTCGGCCAATTTCGTTGTGAGTTCCGGCTTGCTTTTCAATGGATTGATAAAGGGCATCTGAAAAGTTCGCTTCCTGACGTTTGTACCCGTTTGTATTTAAATTGGAAATATTATTAGCAATGATATCAATTTTTTTCTGCAATTCACGCATGGATGTTGTGGCGGAAATCATTTGGATACTCATGTATTCATACCTCCTTAGTAAAWACGGCCAATCTCATTGACTGCTTTTTCCATGCTGCGGTCATATGCCTGTATGACTTTTTGATTCGATTCGAAACCTCGATAAGTGTTCATCATTTCCGTCATTGTTTGAGTCAGATCCACATTGGATTGTTCGATAAATCCTTGTTTGACGAAGGGACCGGTTAAGCCTGTACCTTCAATGGACTGAGGACCTTCTGCCGGATTTCCTTCCCAGCGTAATAATCCCTGACCCTGTTTWACTAATTGTTCAGGCTGTTCGGTATACCCAAGCCATAGACGATTTGTAGCGGAACCATTTTGTAGAATAATCTGGCCATCTTCTTGAACTGTAAATTCTTTTGAGTTCACTTGGATAGGTTGCAAGTTTTGATTCAAGACATTGTAACCGTCACTCGTTTTCAGGAAGCCGTTTTGATCAACTGAAAATTGTCCATTTCGTGTATACCGGACTTGGTCATTTTCCAGTCCAACTGCAAATACAAGAGAACCCTTTTTCTGAGTGACCGGATTCACGGGCAAACTTTCATCAAGAAGAGCAAAGTCTGTTGTATTTCCTGTGTCTTTTAGTGGTCCTTGAAGAAATGAAGGAATTCCTTCCTGTGTATATACGCCTGTATTTAAAGTGCCCACAGTGGATTGACCCATTTTCATGGTACCGCCAGTCGTGCTTTTCATTTCCATTGCTTTTATCAATTGTTCAGGAAACGCACGCAAGACATTTTGATCTTGTTTAAATCCAGGAGTACTCGCATTGGCTAAATTATTTGTCAAAATTTGTTGTTTTCTGTTATTTGCCATCATACCTGATGTGGCAGTATATAAACCACGAAACATGCCTTTTTTCTTCCTTTCAAACGCGATAGGGTTGAATATGCGTTAGCATAACACGAAGTTGACAGAAAATATAGGTCAATATTGTAAATTAAGGTAAACAAAATACAACAAAAAATAAAAATATACAAATAGACGAAAATGTGAGATTATATTTTTGGTACAAATATTACTAAAATATGACGAAATATGACACGATATGACAATTAGATTAAAATGTAGAGTTTTTATCATACCGATAACGGCAAACTTATTCGAAAGATAAGGACGCAAAGCCACGGGCCTAAGTGAAATCGATAGGGCAGCCGGGTTACCGAAGATGGAAGCTTTTAAAGTTATCCACCTTTAATTAAAGGTGGATTTTTATATGGACCAAACACTTAAACATGGGGGGTTAAAAGATGAAACTATTTCCTCAATCTTTTCAGTCATTGGAGCAGGCATTATCAAATGCCACATTAAAGCAGCGAGTTCACTCGGCTAATATCGCAAATGTCGATACACCCAATTACAAGAGCAAGCAAGTGAGCTTCAAGTCTACATTAAATGATGCAATCAATAACCAAGGCATGTCCAGTTACAAAACAAATGCAAAACATATTTCTTTCAGCAGTGAATCGTCTGATTTTAATCCGACCATAAAAGAAAATAAGTCCACACAATTCAATCCTAATGGAAACAATGTAGATATGGACTATGAAATGGCAGAGTTAGCCAAAAATCAACTATGGTATAACGCCGTAACGGAAAGAGTGAACGGCAAATTCAACAGTTTACGAACAGTAATCAATGATGGGAGGTAGCAGTTATGAGCTTATTTAATGGTTTTAATATCAGTGCATCAGGGTTAACGGCGAATCGTATGCGAATGGACGTTGTTTCTTCAAACATTGCCAATGCCAACACATCTCGTGCGCAACTTGTAAACGGCGAATGGGTACCGTATCGTCGGAAATCTGTGGAATTATCACAAAGTGGGGTATCACCATTTCAACAGCAACTTCAGTCGGCAATGAATAATCAGTCTTCTAAAATTTCGGGAGTTACTGTTTCAAAAATTGATGAAGATAAAGCACCATTTACACTTTCCTATGACCCTTCTCATCCTGATGCTGACGATGACGGGTATGTTCGTTTGCCAAATGTTGATCCGATAAAAGAAATGGTCGATCTCATGTCTGCAACACGTTCATACGAAGCGAATATTACAGCATTGAACGCTTCGAAGAATATGTTCATAAAAGCTTTGGAGATTGGTAAATAATCTATCAGATTGCTAGGAGGCACTATGGATAAATTAAGCTTGACTCAAACACCATTTATACAAAACCAATCAATCACAAAACTAAAGCCTGAAGATAAGGTGGAAGGTTTTGGTCAACTATTTAAACAAACGCTCGAAAAAGTAAATGCCGCACAGAACACATCGGATAAACTGACCAACCAATTGGTAACGGGTGAAGTACAGGATGTCCATGAAGTGATGATTGCTTCACAAAAGGCAAGTCTTTCTTTGCAACTTACCGTTCAAGTACGAAACAAGGTTGTTGAAGCTTACCAAGAAGTGATGAGAATGCAACTATGATTTTTAGGATGAGATGAGATAAATGAAAGAAAAAATATTGGTTTATAAAAACAAAATAATAGAATCATGGGGCAGTTTTTCTCCAAAAATAAAATGGTCTGTGGCCGGCACGTTTTTTATCACATTACTTTTACTTTTTGTATTTGTTTTTTTAAACTCCCGCCCGAGTTTTGCGGCGCTATATACTGGTTTGTCTCCTTCAGAGGCTGGTGAAATCAAGACGGCAATCGAAGAGCAAGGAATTCCAGTACAAGTTTCATCTGATGGGAAGTCTATCAGTGTGCCGAATGAAGAAGTGGCCAACTTAAAAGTTAGTTTGGCAGCGGACGGCATTCCGAAAAGCGGGAACGTAAACTACAGCATCTTCAGTGAAAATATGGGGTTGGGAATGACAGATCGTCATTTTGATGTAGTGGAACGAGACGCAATGCAAAACGAACTTGCTGATTTGGTTAAGCAAATTGATGGCGTAACCGAAGCAAACGTAATGATCACACTTCCAAAAGAAAATGTTTGGATATCGGATGAAGAACAAGTGGCAACGGCATCTGTTGTTGTAAAAGGTGATCCATCCTTTCAACTAGATCAGAAGCAAGTCAATGGTCTGTATCATCTAATCAGTAAAAGTGTACCCAATTTGCCTCAAGAAGAAATTGTCATAATGGATCAAAATGGTCAGGTTTTCGAGATTCAAAAAGAAAACCAACTGGATACGGCCTTATCTGTCTATCAACAGCAACGGGAAATCAAAAAGGATATTGAACGAGATATTCAGCGTGAACTGCAACAAATGCTGGGATTGACACTGGGACATGACAAAGTGGTCGTGTCAGTCATGACAACGATTGATTTCACCAAGGAAAAGCGGGAAGAAAACCTGGTTGAAGCCGTGGATAAAGAAAAGAATGAAGGCATCGATATCAGTGTAGAAAGAATTGTAGAGTCCTATTCGAGTGAAGGGGCGGCTATTGCTGATGCAACTGGGACTGGAGAGACTGAAATCGCCAATTACCCAGGGGTTGATGGTGAGGGGAATTCGAAATCCGATAAAACGGAAGAACGTATCAATCGTGAAGTCAATCGAATCAACCGCCAAATTGAATTGAGTCCATATGTCATAGATGACATAACAATCAATGTTGGAGTTGAACCTCCCAATCCTGAAAATCCGGATAGCTTAACACAACAAAATATAGATGATATCAGCAATCTCTTGAAAAACACGGTAAGTACTTCATTAAGCATGAATGGAACGCAAGTGACGGAAGAAGCGCTGGATGACCGTATATCAGTATTCGCAACGGAGTTCCAAGGAAAACCTGTGGTTGACGGTGAAGCACAGGGTGAATCTTTGTTGTCAATGAACAATATCTCGAACCCACTGTTTTGGATTATCGTTGGGGGTGTTGTCCTACTTCTGATTCTGATAGTTTTAATCTTCATAATCCGTAAAAGGAAGCGTGAACGCATGGAGGAAGAAGAAGAATATGTTCTTGATATGTTTAATCAACCTATCGAAAAAGTCAGCAACTTTGAAGAAGCTGAGGTTGACCTATCCGAGTTCAATACAAAAGCAAATCCTAAGAGAAAAACGATTGAAAAGCTTGCTACAGGTAGACCTGAAGACTTTGCTAAATTGTTACGCTCTTGGATGGCAGATGAGTAGGAGGGTGACACATGGCTAAAAATGCAAGAGAGCTAAGTGGGATACAAAAAGTTGCCGTATTGTTAGTGGGATTGGGACCGGACGTGTCTGTGGAAATTTTTAAACAGTTGACGGAACAAGAAATTGATCAAGTAACAATGGAAATTTCAAATATACGACAATTAAAAAACAGTCAAACAGAACAGGTAATCGATGAATTTTATGAAATGATTCTTGCCCAAGATTATATGAATGAAGGCGGCCTAGAATATGCAAAGGATATTCTTGAAAAAGCGCTAGGTAAAGAAAAGGCAATGGATGCAATTGGCAGATTAACGAGCAGGTTGCAAGTTAAACCGTTCAGTTTCGCAAGAAGAGCAGATCCGAATCAAATCTTGAATATTTTACAGCATGAACATTCACAAACGATTGCACTAGTACTATCGTATTTGGAACCAAAGCAATCATCGCAAATCCTTTCTGCACTGCCTCCTGAAAAGCAAGCAGAAGTAGCAAGGAGGATTGCCTTAATGGAGAGTACTTCGCCTGAGGTTATTCATCAGGTTGAACAAATTCTTGAGAGAAAGCTTTCGGCTACTGGATCACAAGATTACACATCTACCGGTGGTGTAGAAGCAATTGTTAGAGTGCTAAGTAAAGTGGATCGTGGTACCGAGAAAGCTATTCTTTCTAAGCTGGAAACCGAAACTCCTGATCTTGTTGCAGAAATCAAGAAGCGGATGTTTGTATTTGAAGACATCGTGAACTTGGATACACGTGCCATTCAACGTGTCATTCGTGAAGTTAATGATGCAGATTTAACTTACGCATTGAAAGTAGCAAGTGATGAAGTGAAGGATACGGTTTATTCCAATATGTCTACAAGACGGGCAGATCAGATTCGCGAAGAAATTGGATTAATGGGTCCTGTGAAACTCAAAGATGTAGAAGACGCACAAACAAACATTGTTACGTTGATTCGTAGTTTAGAAGAAAAAGGCGAAATCATCGTGGCCCGTGGTGAAGGGAATGAAGTGATTGTCTAATATCATTCGCTCGCATTCGCTCCCGACCAATGAAAAGAAAATAATTCATACAAAAAAAATAGAAAGCAAAACATTGGACTTGAATGAACAAGAACTCGATCCAGTTTTGCAGAAGAAACAGTTGTTAATGGAAATCGAAGCATTGGAAACACAGTACGGAGATCTTCAGAAGCAAATGAATAATGAAATGGAAAGTGCCCGAACGGAAATTGAACACTGGTGGTCAGAAAAGCAAGATGAAGCCGTGCAGGAAGCTAGAAGAATGGCAGAAGCAGCATCTGAACAAGGTTTTCAAGCGGGTTTTGAGCAGGGCAAGCTGTTAGCGGAAGAAGAATTCCGGCAAAGACGCGAGGAAATGCATGTATTGATAGAGACGGCATACGAAGAAAAGGCAAAAATTGTTCAGGAATCTGAGTCTTTCTTATTGTCACTCAGCGTTAGAGTGGCTGAGAAAGTTATCAAAAAAGAATTGAAGCAGCATGATGACCAGTTACTGAACGTCGTAAAGCAAGCCTTAAAGCATATAGAAGAGTCAGAAGATGTCACTATGCAAGTATCGCTTGAAGATTATCCGATAATTTTACCGTTTCTGGAAGAATTAAAGACCTATGTAAAAGCTGACTCAGAGTTTAAATTGGTTCCGGTTGCCAACCTTTCCAAAGGTGGCTGTATGATTCATACGGCAAGTGGTTCTTATGATGTCACGATTGACAGTCAGCTGCAGGAGATTAAAAAGCACTTACTGGCTTATTGTGAGGAGAAAACCAACGATGAACCTAAGGGAAGATGAGTACCTCGAATTATTGGAAGAGATTGAGCCAGTAAAAAAGCATGGGAAAGTGATTCAAGTTATCGGCCTGACCATTGAATCAAGAGGACCATATGCAAAAATTGGAGAACTTTGTCTGTTGTATCCGAACCACTATGAGCGGCCAATTGAAGCTGAAGTGGTCGGCTTCAAAGAAAACAAAATTTTGCTTATGCCGTTGAAGGACGTATCTCAAATAGGTCCAGGATGCCTGGTTGTTGCAACCGGATATCCACTCCAAATCAAAGTGGGACCATCTATTTTAGGAAAAGTTCTCGATGGAACGGGCCAGCCGTTGGATGAAAACATACTTCCGAAAGGGTTGAAGAAATATTCAACCAATAATACACCACCGAATCCATTGAAAAGACCGAGAATCGATAAACCATTGGAAGTTGGTGTAAGAGCCATTGATGGACTATTGACAGTTGGACAAGGCCAGCGTGTTGGTGTGTTTGCAGGAAGTGGCGTCGGAAAAAGTACATTGCTTGGTATGATTGCCCGCAATACAGAAGCTGATGTCAATGTAATTGCTCTGATAGGTGAGCGGGGCAGGGAAGTTCGAGATTTCATTGAACGCGACCTTGGTCCTGAAGGGTTAAAAAAGTCGGTCGTCGTTGCGGCAACTTCCGATCAGACGCCATTACAACGAATAAAAGGTGCTATGACCGCTACAGCCATTGCGGAATATTTCCGTGATCAAGGAAAAAACGTCATGTTGATGATGGACTCGGTGACACGCTTTGCTATGGCACAACGTGAAGTGGGACTAGCGGTTGGTGAGCCACCAACGAGTAAAGGATACACACCAAGTGTTTTTGCACTGCTGCCAAAATTGCTGGAACGTTCCGGAACGTCTAACAAGGGCTCGATTACCGCTTTCTATACAGTGCTGGTTGATGGAGACGATATGAACGAACCAATTGCCGATGCTGTCCGAGGTATTCTAGATGGGCATATTGTATTGGATCGGAAAATAGCTCAAAAAGGTCAATTCCCGGCAATCAATATTATGTCGAGTGTCAGTCGGGTCATGCATGATGTTGTATCGGACGAGCACCAGAAGGCAGCTGTTGAATTCAAAAGATTGTTGGCAGCTTATGATGCATCGGAAGATCTGATTAATATCGGCGCTTACAAAAGCGGAGCCAACAAAGAAATAGATGATGCCATCCGTTCCTATCCACTGATAAAAGAATTCTTGCAACAAGATATTTATGAAAAGACAAAGCTGGAAGAGAGTATCGACCGGCTAACAGCGCAATTTGGGGGAGCACAGACGTGACGCAATTCAACTTTAGATTTCAAAAAATATTGGATTTAAAAGAGAATGAAAAAGGCTTGGCGCAAATGGAAATGGCGGATGCCATCAAACAACAAGAAATAGGCCATCGAAAAAAAGAAGCAATCCATAAAAAAATTATGGATGCAGAACGTTTGAAAAAAGAAAAACAGCAGGATGGAGTCAACATTTCGGAATTAAGAATGTTGGTCAATTATATCCATCAACTTCAGGAGCTATTGATTTCCTTGAATCGCGAGCTGGAGCATTTACAGAACAATGTGTCGAGAAAACAAACTCATTTGCAAATGAAAGCTCAAGAAGAAAAGACATGGGGAAATCTAAAGCAACAAGAACTTACTATATATGTTGAGCAAAGCAAAATGGCAGAACAGAATTTCTTCGATGAATTGGCAAGTACAAGGTTTTACCGAACAACACAAGCAAGTTTAGCTGAAGGGTGATGAAAAAATGGAAACTATGAGTTTATCTATTCCTTCCAACATTTCAACTTCAAAGCCCATTGCATCAAAACAAAGTAGTGGGTCAGCCACGGTAAATTTCGCTGCACTATTAGGTTCTGTAACTGCAGAAGGACAAAGTGCAAGCGAAGAAAAAGTAAATCAACAGGAAGCACTGCTGGGAAAACTTCAGGATGTGTTGCAAACCTTGCAGGAAATACCGAAAGAAAATTTGTCACCTGAAGAGCAGGAAATGATGTATGTAATCGTACAGATGCTTTCTCTTCAAACGGTTCAAATAGAAAACCAGCTACATAGTGTCGAGCCTGGCCAAGTAACGAGTGATTCAGTTCAGGAAAAACTGATAAATCAGCTGAACCAGATCGATCAGGAAATTCAAAAACAATCAACTGTTACTAAATCATTCGAAGCCACTGCAGAACTTGTGGGGGTAGAAGAAAATATTTTAGCTGATCCGAAAAAATTAGAGCAGGCATTTAAACAATTGGTCGCCTTTATCCAGCAACTTGATAACGAACAGCAGGCTATTACAGGAAAACAACAGCAAAATGAAGTGGCAAAAATATTTAAACAAATGGACAGTTTTACACAACAACCAACTGACCAAACACAGTTAACTGAACCTCCAAGGAATAATGGACTGATTGTAGACACTTCACGACCACTATCAACACAATCCATTTCACAGCTTCAACAATTGGATGGTAACGCTGCACGAGTGGAACCTGTTCCAACTGAAGTGAATGTCCAAGTTTTAACTGGCGCTGCATCGGAAGTCGCAAAAGCTAGCCAAGCTCCAACGCGCCCGGAAGCAAGTGCACCACCGCCACCAGCACCAACTGTTCATATGTCAAACCTGATTGAAGAGTTAGGTGGGGTGCTGAAAGGTTCTTTCCGTTTAAATGGCACGCAAGAAGGAACGCAAATAAAAGTGAACATCTTTCCAGAACATCTCGGACAACTGGATATTCGTTTGACAGCTTCAGAAGGAAAGATTGCAGCCCAAATCTTCACCAGTAACTTACTGGCTAAAGAAGTGTTGGAACTTCAAGTGAATCAGTTAAGAAATTCATTGCTTCAGCAGGGTGTAACGCTTGATCGTATTGAAATTTCGCAACAGAGTTCGCAGCCATCATTTGGACAACAAAACGCACACCCAGATCAGCGTTTTTCACAACAACAACAGCAACAACAGCAACAACAAAAGCAAGGAAACGCATCACACAATAAAAACGGCTATCAACGAATTGAAGAAGAAGCCGCTATAGAACGTTACCATTCGTCAGAGGGATTAATGAAAGTAGATTATACAATATAACGAGGAAGGGGCATTGCAATGAATGTGAATAGTTCTAGCACGGTCAAAATGCCGAAGGCAGGCGCAACAATGCACACAGAGCCACAAAATGGACTTGGTAAAGATGCTTTCATGCAAATCCTTGTGACACAAATGAAGAACCAGAATCCTTTGGAGCCGATGAAAGATACGGAATTCATCGGACAGATGGCTCAGTTCAGCAGTTTGGAACAGTTAACAAACTTGAATCAGGCAATGAATCTGTTTATTGGTCTTCAATGGAGACAGTCACTATCCGAAAATGCTGATTTAATTGGTAACAAGGTGTATTGGGAGCGGGAAGTAAACGGGGAGTTGCAGTCAGGTGAGGGGATTGTCAAGGGACTAGAAATCGTAAATGGGGAGTTAATAGTCGAGCTTGAGGACAACATCAAGGTTCCAATCGACTCAATCCATCGTATTGAAAAAGAGTCAAAAACAATAAATGAACAGGAAATTGTCTAATCCACAAAAGGGATAAGGCAATATTTGAAAGGGGAAAAACAAATGTTACGTTCAATGTATTCTGGAGTATCAGGTATGAAAGGTTTCCAAACAAAATTAGATGTGATCGGGAACAATATTTCGAATGTAAACACGATTGGATACAAAAAAAGCACAATCAACTTCCAGGATTTATTAAGTCAAAACTTATCAGGCAGTGGTGTTAATTCGATGCAAGTTGGTTTAGGATCAATGACTTCTGCAATCAATGTGATTCATAATCCAGGTTCATTTATGACAACTGGTGTTGGATCAGATGTGGCTATAAATGGCGATGGATTCTTCGTAGTTCAAGATCCAACGGTACCGGCTAATAGTACTGCAGATCGCTATTTGACTAGAGCTGGTAATTTTGTTGTTAATGCACAAGGGAATCTTGTTACTTCACAGGGCTACAATGTAATTGGTAGACGAGAACCTGCCACAAACCCTGCAATCTACGAACCAATTAAGATTGATTCGAATACTTATGAGTCCTTTAGCATCAATCTCTTAGGTGAAGTAGTTGGTAAAGACGCGAATGGAACAGAAACAATAATTGCTTCTATCGCAATTGCACAACCTGACAATCCAGCTGGACTAAATAAATCAGGCGGATCTTTGTATGAATTAACTTCTAAAGCTGATTCACAAACACTGACTCAAATGATTGGAACTGCAACGACAAATAATGTCGAAGTGGGTTCAGGCATGCTCGAAATGTCCAATGTTGATTTGACAGAGGAATTCACAGAAATGATTATCGCTCAACGTGGTTTCCAGGCAAACTCACGTACGATTACTACTTCTGATGAAATCTTACAAGAAGTCGTAAACTTGAAACGATAAAATAGGGAGGGCAGGCTGAGAGGGATGAAGCGTCTCTCCAGCCGCTTTTAACATGATCCAATTAACGAAACTTAATCGAACACCATTTACATTAAATGCTCTTTATATCGAAAGAATTGAATCCACTCCAGATACTGTGGTCACGTTGGGGTCAGGAAAGAAAGTACATGTTTTGGAGTCAGTTGAAGAAGTAACGAATAAAGTGACAGCTTACTACCAAAAATTAAACCTTTTGCCGAGTTTGCAGAAGCCAAACTGGATGGAATGAAGGGAGGACGGTCCTAGTGGATTTCTTATCAGATGAAAATATTGAGACCATTCTATCGTCCTTGAAAAAGGAAGAACCTAAGCCGGTTAAACCCAGCAAGGAAAGAAATGTTAAAACATACGACTTTAAAAAGGCAATGCGTTTTTCACAAGATCAAATTCGAACACTAAATAGAATACATGAAAACTTTGCCCGACTGCTGACATCCTATCTTTCTACACAGCTTCGTACATTCGTGCAGATTTCTGTTACATCTGTTGAGCAATATCCTTATGAGGAATTTATCAATAATGTTCAGAAGAAATCCATTTTGGGTGTTTTTAAAGCGCCACCGCTTCAAGGAAGCATGGTTATGGAATTCTCTCCGGATGTGGTGTATGTCACAGTGGATAGAATGCTTGGTGGACAAGGGAACATCTCCCTAAAAAGCAGCGATTTAACGGAAATTGAAATCAGTGTGATTCAACGGATTTTTGTTAAAGCACTGATCAGTTTTCAAGAAGCCTGGTCGTCTGTAGTAAAACTGTCTCCGGAGTTCAAAGAAATAGAAGTGAATCCTCAGTTCTTAACCATGTTCCCGCCTAATGAAACAGTTATTATAGTAGCATTGCATGCAAAAATTGGTGATGTTGAAGGAATCATCAATATTTGTTTGCCGCATGTAGTGTTGGAGCAAATTTTACCGAAGTTATCCGCTCGCCATTGGTTGGCTAATCAGAAAAAAAACGTGGTTAATCAGGAAGTTGCAGCCTTGGAGAAGAAATTGCAAGCCACGAAACTAAATGTTAAAGCAATATTAGGT
>NZ_JBFUJC010000016.1:0-21118 GCF_056401595.1 Paenisporosarcina sp. P4_E4_2
CAGATGTTGTTTGTCCCGACATAGCTTGACTAGCGGGGTCCTTCACCATGTTTCCAACGGCAGCACCAGTAGTAGCACCAGTCCCAGAACCTGTTGCAGAACCGGCAGCAGAATTTGAACCAGAACCCGATTGACCCGACATACCTTGACTAGCGAAATCCTTCATCAATTTTCCGATTTCTGGGGTATTTCCGGTTTGTCCCATCATGCTTTGTTTTTCAATCATGGCTTTCATTGGACAGAACTTGACCGTTCCTTCTGCAGCTTTCATAGCACCGAATGCAACCATCATGCGACCTTTGTTGCATTTGGGATTGCGGGCGAGTTTAGCGGTACCATAAGCGAGCATACTAAGTCCGAGTGAAAGTCTGGTCAGTGCGTTACGTGTGCTAAGGTTTTGCGTTTGTGACATTTTCGTGTTTCCTCCTATCTGAATTTTCAAAAAAGTGGTCTTACCGTCTGTATTTTCCAAAGTCGGTATGCTAGTATAAAAAAATGATACCCGTCTTGAAAGGAGAGTGGATACCATGCAACACCCGTTGTGGAAAATAGGGGAGATCCGCCACCAATTAAGCATGATTGATGGAAAAACGAGTCCCGATAAAATTATTGTGAATGCGACATACTTACATAGCGTGCTGAAAAAATGGGTTGAAGGCAACATTTGGATTGCAAAAGACCGCATTGTGTATGCAGGTCCTGATATGCCTGTTCAAACAACTGACGCAGAAATAATTGATGCAACTGGACAGGTGATTGTGCCGGGCTATATCGAACCTCATGTTCATCCATTTCAACTTTATCATCCCCAATCATTTGCTGATTATGCAGCACAATTAGGTACAACTACGTTTCTATCAGACAATCTTATACTCTTTCTTTTGTTGAAAAACAAGAAAGCGTTTACACTATTGGATCAATTGAATGAACTGCCGTTTTCATTTTATTGGTGGGCCCGATTTGATTCACAAACTGAGCTTGAAAATGAAGATGAACTATTTACGACGAAATCCATCGGTGAATGGTTGGATCGTCCGGAAGTATTGATGGGCGGAGAATTGACAGCATGGCCAAGGTTGCTAGCAGGTGATGACCAAATGCTGTACTGGTTACAATCGGCTAAAACAAAAGGCAAAAAAGTAGAAGCCCATTTACCTGGTGCTTCTGACAAAACATTGGCGCGCATGAAATTGCTAGGTAGCGACGGTGACCACGAAGCCATGACAGTTGAAGAAGTGGAAAGACGGTTGTTGCACGGTTATGCCGTGACGTTAAGACATTCGTCGATTCGTCCTGATTTACCTCATTTATTAAAAGGAATCGTCGAAAAAGGACTGGATGTTTTTGATCATTTGATGATGACAACGGACGGCTCTACACCTTCTTTCCACATCGATGGTGTCATGGATAAATGCATTCAAGTCGCACTGAATGCAGGAGTGAAACCGATTGATGCCTATCAAATGGCATCCTATAATGTAGCCCGTTATTACAACATGACCAGTCTGCATGGATTTATTGCCACAGGAAGATTAGCTTCTTTAAACTTCTTGGAAAACGAGCGAAATCCTGTCCCTGTAAGCGTGCTGTCTAAAGGCGTATGGCTGAAGAGAGACGGCAAGCAAGTGCAACAGCTGCCGACAATCGATTGGTCCGTATTAGGTGATTTGGAATTGCCGTTTGATTTGCATGATGGGGACTTTCAGTTCTCGATGCCTTTTGGAATTGAAATGGTTAATGATGTGATCACGAAGCCATATAGTGTATCGATTCACACTGGTGAGTCGAGCTTAAGTTCTGATCATGATGAGAGCTATCTGATGTTAATTGACCGCGATGGTAAGTGGCGTGTCAACACGATGATTAAAGGTTTTGCGACTTCTGTGCAGGGCTTTGCTTCGTCTTACTCGAATACAGGAGATATTATTCTAATAGGTAAAAACCATAAAGATATGTTAGTAGCTTTCAATGAAATGAAGCGGATGAAAGGCGGCATCGTGCTCGTTGAACATGGTGAAGTCATTGCACACATTCCACTGGCAATAGGTGGAGGACTATCAAATGAAAAAGTGGAAGATTTGATTGAGCGGGAATTGTTTTTGAAGAAAGCATTGAACGAACGAGGGTATACACATGGTGATGCGATTTACACATTGCTATTTTTGCAATCGACTCATTTACCATATGTCCGTATTACACAACGCGGCATATATGATGTCATGAAAAAATCAGTGTTGTTCCCTTCATTCATGAGATCTTAGGGGGTTCGGAGAAATGAAGAAATGGCTGTTTATGATGGTTTTGTTGCTTATTATTGCGGGTTGTTCTAAAGATAAAGAAAATACAGTCGACGCAGAAAATCCAAACGAGGATGAAACGACAGATGATAATGAAGACGAAGAAGTGATAACCTTACCTTTTGCTGCACCTTATTCGGGTGAACGTTCCGAAGAAGAATTCACGAAACGTCCTGTGCTGGTCACAATCAATAATCACCCGAAAGCAAGACCACAATCGGGACTTGCAAGTGCAGATATTGTTTATGAAATGGTGGCAGAAGGAAACGTGACACGTTTGCTTGCATTGTATCAAAGCGAATTGCCTAATGAAATTGGACCGGTCCGAAGTGCACGTGATTACTTTATTGAAATTGCATCCGGTCTCGATGCCTTTTACGTGGCACACGGCTATAGCCCGGAAGCGCGACTGATGTTAACTACAGGAGATGTGGAAAACATCAATGGCATGCAATATGACGGTTCCCTATTTTTACGTTCCAAAGATCGTGTAGCACCTCACAATTCGTACATTACAGGTGAACATGTCATCGAAGGAATGGACAAAGTTGGTGCCCGACAAGAAATCGAAAAAATTCCGAACCTGGCATTCTATGATTCAGTCGAAGATGTTCCTTTGGGTACTCCTGCATCAATGATTGATGTCCGCTATGGCGGGAGTGAAGACTTCCACCATGTGTATTCATATGATACACTTACTCAACAATACTCTCGTTCTTCTGGAGGGATTGTCACGATAGATAGAGAGACTGACGAAGAGATCAGCTTAGCCAATGTAATGTTTTTTGAAGTGGATCATCAAACAATTGATGGCGCAGGAAGACAACAACTCGATTTAAAATCGGGTGGCAAAGGCTACTTATTCCAAGCAGGTATGATGAAAGAAATCGAATGGCAACAAATAGATGGTGTGCTAGTGCCAATGGAAAATGGTGAACCCGCTAAACTCGTTCCAGGAAAAAGCTGGATTCATTTAGTGAAAACAAACCCCGGTATTGACCAAATGGTTACATTTACGCCCTAAAAATGCTTCGAAAAGGAGGTAACAACCATGCAAGTAGATAAAATACGCGGTCATCAAACGGATCAGTTATTTAAAGCGGTCTTAGAATTAAAAGACATTGAAGAATGCTATCGATTTTTTGATGATTTATGCACTATAAGTGAAATTCAATCGTTATCTCAACGCTTTGAAGTGGCTCATTTATTACGACTGAAGAAAACATATGAAACGATTAAAAATGAGACTGGAGCCAGCACGGCTACCATTTCTCGCGTGCGTCGTTGTTTCGATTACGGGAACGATACATATGATGAAATGCTAGGCAGGCTATACCCTGACGAAAAACCTTTTCAATTTCCTAAGTACGGAAATTCCAACGAATAAACCATCACAGGGACCACTCACATCCGAGTGGTCCTTTATTGTTGGGTAAAAATGGGTAAATCCGAATAATACGAGAACGATGCGGATTAATAAGAGTTTCATGCCGATAAAAAGCAAATTGATGTCGATTAAACGAATGATACCAAATATTTGCCCGCTCTCACTCTTCGGATAGGAGGGTTTTTTTGTTATACTAGATAGATGAATATGAACATAGATAGGTGGGAACCGATGATGTATCAGGAGTGGCGTCACATTTTTAAATTAGATCCTGCGAAGGAAATATCCGAAGAAGCGCTAAAGCAGGTGTGTGAATCTGGAACGGACGCCATTCTAGTCGGTGGTACAGATGGAGTTACCCTTGATTTGGTTTTGGACTTACTAATTAGAGTTAGACAATATAATGTACCGGTTGCACTGGAGATTTCGACGATAGACTCCGTGACGCCAGGATTCGATTTCTATTTCATTCCTTCCGTGTTAAATAGTACAAATACCGCATGGGTGAAGGATTTGCATATCGAAGCCATCAAGGAATTCGGGGATTATATGGACTGGAATGAACTTGTTCCGGAAGGTTACTGTATTTTGAATGCGGATTGTAAGGCGGCACGCGCGACTGAAGCTCACACTTCTTTATCAGAGGAAGAAGTGATTGCCCACGCAAGGCTGGCTGAACACTTTTTCAAGTTTCCGATATTCTACTTAGAATATAGCGGTGTTTATGGAGACCCCAAGATGGTGAAAGCTGCAAAAAACGTTTTGAAAAACACGCGTCTCTTTTACGGCGGTGGCATTACATCGGCAAGACTAGCGACTGAAATGGCAATGATTGCGGACACAGTTGTAGTGGGCAATCATCTTTATGACAATTTGAACGAAGCGCTCGAAACAGTGAAAGCTGTTCATGCAGTGACACTTTGACAATTAACATAAGCAGTTTATAATTGAAGAACAAATGTTCGTGAAGGACGGTGCATAATGGAATTAATCGTAAAGAATTTATTAAACGGGATGAATCCCGAACAAGAAAAAGCAGTAAAAGCAACGGAAGGTCCCTTACTGATTATGGCAGGAGCGGGATCTGGGAAAACACGTGTGTTAACTCACAGAATCGCTTATTTAGTCGTGGAAAAAGAAGTCTACCCATCGAAAATTTTGGCGATTACATTTACGAATAAAGCAGCAAGAGAAATGCGTGAGCGTATCGATGGCCTACTTGGCAATGGAGCAGGAGAGCGTATGTGGGTTTCTACATTCCACTCGATGTGTGTACGTATTTTACGTCGCGATATCGATCGAATCGGTTACTCAAAAAGCTTCTCCATTTTGGATACCACTGAACAATTGACAGTCATTAAACGTATTTTGAAAGACCAGAACATCGACCCTAAAAAATATGATCCCCGTTCCATGTTAAACGCTATCAGCTCAGCAAAAAACGAGTGCATTGATGCCGAAACATTTGCGAGCCAAATGAATCAGTTCAATCCGTTCGAGAAGACAGCGTCGGAAGTCTACACAGCGTATGACAAACGTCTTCGCAAAAATCAATCCCTCGATTTTGATGATCTGATTATGACAACGTTAACTCTGTTCAAACGTGTACCGGATGTGTTGGAGTTTTATCAAAACAAATTTCATTATATTCATGTTGATGAATATCAAGATACGAACAAAGCCCAATACGAACTTGTACAGATGTTGGCAAAGAAATTCAATAACTTGTGCGTAGTAGGCGACTCGGATCAATCGATTTATCGCTGGCGTGGAGCAGATATTCAAAACATCATGTCTTTTGAAAAAGATTATCCAAATGCCCAGGCCATTATGCTGGAGCAAAATTATCGCTCGACTAAACGCATCCTGAAAGCCGCAAATGACGTCATACAAAACAATACAGGTCGCTATCCAAAAGAACTGCGTACGGACAACGGTTCAGGTGAAGCAATCAATGTTTACAAAGCTTATGACGAACAGCAGGAAGCACAGTTTGTCGTCAAAACAATTCAGGAATTGATGGAAAAGGGCAATCGTACCCTTGATGATTTCGCCATTCTGTATCGCACAAATGCCCAATCTCGTGTGATGGAGGAAGTTTTGGTCAAATCGAATATTACCTACACAATCGTTGGCGGCACGAAGTTCTATGATCGCAAAGAGATTAAAGACTTGCTGTCATACTTACGTTTGATTGCCAACAACGAAGATGATTTGGCATTGGCGCGTATCATCAATGAACCAAAACGCAACATTGGTGCGACGTCTTTCGAACGAATGGCAATGTATGCACTTGAACAGGACCGTTCCATTTTTGATGCACTTCGCGAAGTGGACTTTATGGGATTGCCAGCACGCGCAGCAAACGAAGCGGCTAAATTCCACCAGATGATGGATGGATTCACTCAAATGCAGGAATTCTTATCTGTCACTGAACTCGTGGAGCAAGTATTGGATAAAACCGGCTACCGTAATATGCTGCGAAATGAAAAGACGATCGAATCAGAAAGCCGTCTTGAGAATATTGAAGAGTTTTTATCCGTAACGAAAGCGTTTGAAGAACGCAGTGAAGATAAAACCCTTGTATCTTTCCTTACTGATTTGGCGCTGATTTCCGATTTGGATAAGTTGGATAACGATGAAGATGTATCTAAAGGAAAAGTCGTACTAATGACGATGCACGCAGCAAAAGGACTGGAGTTCCCGGTCGTATTCATCATTGGGATGGAAGAAAACGTCTTCCCTCATTCACGTTCGATCGGTGACAATGACGAAATGGAAGAAGAACGCCGCTTAGCATACGTAGGGATTACACGTGCTGAAGAGCGTCTGTATTTAACTTGTGCACAATCGCGAACATTGTTCGGCCGAAGCGGCTACAACAATCCTTCCCGATTCATTGCGGAGATCTCAGAAGATATTCTAGAGCATGTGACGTTGAAACAATCTGCAGGTACAGGCAGAAGTCAAACTACCCGTCGTTCGGTTGCGAACACTACGCGTCCAGCAGTTGAACGTCCTGCATATAAAGCTTCAGGCGGGGACAAGCTTGGATGGAATACGGGCGACAAAGCCGTTCATAAAAAATGGGGCGAAGGAACAGTTGTCAGTGTACGCGGTGAAGGCGAGAATACGGAAATCGATATCGCTTTCCCAAGCCCAACCGGCATCAAGCGATTACTTGCGAAGTTTGCACCAGTTGAAAAAGTATAAATTATAGATAATTTAAAAAGTCCGCTCAAAATAGCACGTCGTGGCCTCCACGAAGCAGGTTATGCAGCCGTTGCCACAAAAGGAATTTTGCGACGAGTAACCGCAGGAGCAGGAATTTTGCGACGAGTAATCGCAGGAGCAGGAATTTTGCGACGAGTAATCGCAGGAGCAGGACGTGGCACTTAGGCTGGGTACCAAAAACCGTTGGCTTGCTTTTCCGTTCCTCACGTATTAAATACAAGAGGAACTTCTGCAATACTTACATCCTGTAAGCATTGCAGAAGCCAGCACATTCTGTGCAAGTGCGGTACTCAAAGGCTGCGTCGCCTCGGGCTAACACGAAGTTGGTTACTCATGTGTTGTCACAAAAGGAATTTTGCGACGAGTAATCGCAGGAGCAGGAATTATTTTGCGACGAGTAATCGCAGGAGCAGGATGTGGCGTTCTTAACCTGAGTTCCAAGACTGGCTCTTTTGATGCTCCTTTTTAAATAGTTATAACAGATCGAGCGGAGGAACGACTCTATGGATAAAGTACAATTGGAAGAACGTGTGAAAGAACTCAATCAGCTTTTGCACGATACAGGCTATGCCTATTATGTGCTGGATCAGCCAGTCGTGCCTGATGCGGTTTATGACCAATATTTGCAGGAACTCATTGCCATTGAAAGTGAATTTCCTGACCTGATTTATCCGGATTCGCCAACTCAACGTGTTGGTGGAGTGGTTCTTGAAGGATTCAAGAAAGTATCACACACATATCCGATGCTCAGTTTATCGAATGCTTTTGGACGGGAGGATTTGGAAGATTTCGACCGACGCATCCGTGCAAGCATAGGGGACGAGTTTTCATATGTATGTGAATTGAAAATAGACGGCTTAGCCATTTCACTCAGCTATGAAAATGGCGTTTTTTTCCGCGRCGCAACACGTGGTGATGGTCGCATAGGGGAAGATATTACGGAGAATTTAAAAACCATCCGTTCCATTCCGTTACGCTTGAAAAAACCGCTCACTATCGAAGTTCGAGGCGAAGCCTACATGCCTAAAAGATCGTTTACCGCATTGAATGAAACACGTGTGGCAAATGAAGAAGAAAAGTTCGCAAACCCGAGAAATGCAGCAGCGGGCTCATTGCGTCAGCTTGATCCGAAAATTGCCGCAAGTCGTAACCTGGCCATTTTCGTTTATGGCATCGGTGGGGACGGGGAAGCATATCAGCTGGATAGCCATGCACAAGCGCTCGATTATTTGGACGAACTTGGTTTTCAAACAAATAGGGAACGACAAACCTGTCAGTCAATCGACGAAGTCGTATCGTATATTGAAAAGTGGACAGCAGAACGTCCAAATCTACCTTATGAAATTGACGGCATCGTCATAAAAGTGAATCGCTATGTTCACCAACAGGATTTAGGCTTCACGGCTAAGAGTCCACGTTGGGCGACAGCGTATAAGTTCCCGGCTGAAGAAGTTGTAACCACTCTGCTCGACATTGAATTGACCGTCGGACGTACAGGTGCCTTAACACCGACAGCAATACTTGAACCTGTACAAGTGGCAGGAACGACCGTCGGACGAGCGTCTTTACATAACGAAGATTTGATTCGTGAAAAAGACATTCGTATTGGGGATACCGTCATTATCCGCAAAGCAGGCGACATCATTCCAGAAGTGGTGGCAGTGGTTCTTGAGGCTCGTAAAGAGGAGTTGCCGGCATTTAACATGCCTACACATTGTCCAGTTTGTGAGAGTGAACTCGTTCGTATTGAAGGTGAAGTGGCACTACGTTGTGTCAATCCTCAATGCCCTGCTCAAATTACCGAAGGACTCATTCATTTTGTGTCGCGAAACGCAATGAATATTGATGGACTCGGTGAAAAAGTGGTGGAGCAATTGTTCCGTGAAGGACTCATCCACGATGTTTCGGACTTGTTTACGCTTACGAAAGATCAATTGATCCAGTTGGATCGAATGGGTGAGAAGTCGGCAACGAATCTGGTTATTGCCATTGAATCATCCAAGCAAAATTCAATGGAGCGCGTATTATTTGGATTAGGAATTCGACATGTTGGTGAGAAGGCCGCCAAAATTCTATCAGAAGAGTTCGGAGATATGAAGTCACTTGCGCAAGCAACTCCAGAACAACTGACGTCAGTTCATGAAATTGGCGATAAAATGGCGGGCTCCGTTGTAAGTTACTTTGACAACGAAGAAGTGCAGGAATTAATCGCACGACTTGAAAAACTAGGAGTGAACTTATCCTATACTGGTAAAAAAGTGGATCTTTCAAACTTGGATCACGTATTGACAGGTAAAACAGTTGTGTTAACTGGGAAAATGGAACAATTGACACGACAAGAAGCAAAAGAGAAAATAGAACAAGTAGGCGGTACCGTCTCTGGGAGTGTGAGTAAAAAAACAGACATCGTCATTGCAGGTGAAGATGCCGGTTCTAAACTCGACAAAGCCCGTACGTTGGGCATTCCGGTATGGGATGAAAACCGTCTGATTGAAGAATTAAATGGGTGAAGGAGTCCTTCCTATAATGAAACGAATACGCTGGATTCCAGCTATAATATCTTTAACCTTACTTGCAGGGTGTATCCCGAGCCTAAGTAAAGATACAAAAGTCAACACTGAAACTGAAAAAAGTAAAGAAGAGGCAACGATCATTCCGAGCATGCAAATTTCGGACCAGTATTATCGTACCCTCTTGCCATATCAAGAAAGTATGAGTCGAGGATTAGTCGTCTCAAATATTTATTCCAAGTACGATGTGAAAGAAGTAGAAAGCGGGTTATTGCGTTTGTCGCAACGTACGTTTTCACCAGACGACTACTTTTTCCAAGAAGGTCAAATGCTTGATGCGGAAGTACTAAGTTCGTGGTTAGCCCGAAGTTCGCAAACGAAAGACGGGTTAAATCCAAGTCGTCCTAAAGAAGGAAACATGACAGCTGAGTTAGCCAAAAAAGCACCTATATATTTAGCACATATAGTTGAGCAAAACTATTTAGTAAAATCAGATAAAAACGAAGTGAAACTTGGTGGTGTTTCCATTGGTCTTGCCATGAATTCTACCTATTACTACCAAAAGGAAGACTTTGGTGCGACGTATGAAGAACCAATTCCCCAAGCAGTCATTGTTGAACAAGGTAAAAAGATGGCCAATGAAATCGTTAAACGCATGCGTACAATGAAAGGACTTGAGAAAGTGCCAATTACGGTTGGCTTGTTCCGACAAGAAAGCCGCAATTCCATAGTACCGGGTACATATTTTGCAAGCGGGCAAGTTGGTGAAGGAAAAGCATCAGTTTCTGATTGGACAGACATTAATGAAGAATTCGTTCTGTTCCCACAACCTGTTTCCGAAGAAAAGTACCGTGAAGTGGGACAATCGTTCAATAAATTCAAACAAGATGTGGAAGAGTATTTCTCGAATTTCACAAGTATCGTTGGTACTGGGTTCTACCAGGACGATCATATTAAGAAAATGACCATTGATATTCCGATACAGTTTTATGGTACGGCTGAAATCATTGGCTTTACGCAATACATGACGGGACTGGTGATGGAACATTTCCCAGCTTCCATGCATGTAGAAGTCAGCGTCACATCGATTAACGGACCAGAAGCACTGGTCATTAAAGAAGCTGACGAGAAAGAGCCTTACGTCCATATTTATGACTAGAAATGCGAAAAGCGCCAATTTAGCTCGACTCTGAGGACATGAAACAGAAGTACGAGTTTGCTTGTCGCTGGAAATCATCAAATGGGAATAGATTCAATTTAGCAAAACCATTGTAATACCTAGGGACAGCTTGATGCTGTCTCTATTCTTTTAAAGTGAAAAATGATATGATACTCGGTATGATTGTGAATTCGGAGGTGTAAAAAATGGCGAATATATCAAAAGAAGAAGTAAAGCACGTAGCACATTTAGCACGTCTTGCCATTACAGATGAAGAAGCTGAAATGTTTGCAGGCCAACTTGCGGCAATAACCAATTTTGCTGAGCAGTTAAATGAACTGGATACAACAAATGTTGTACCAACTACACATGTCTTACCGTTAGTGAACGTATTGCGTGAAGACAAGGCAGTCCCTGGACTTGACCGTGAGAAAATGATGAAAAATGTTCGTGAGCAAGAAGCGGGCCAAGTAAAAGTACCATCAATTTTAGACTGATTTTGACGTAAGGAGGGACTATCCATGACATTATTCAACTACTCAGCAACCGACCTGCAAGAAATGATACATAACAAAGAACTATCAATTGCAGATTTGACAGCTGAAGCCTATACACGTATCGAAACTTTAGACGGTGACGTAAAAGCATTTTTAGCACTTAATAAAGAACAAGCAATGGCTCAAGCAAAAGAAATGGACGAAGTGCCTGCATCAAAACGCGGACCGTTATTCGGTATGCCGATTGGTGTAAAAGACAACATCGTAACAGAAGGCATCGAAACAACATGTTCTTCTAAAATCCTTCAAGGTTTCAACCCGATTTACGATGCGACAGTCGTTCGTAAACTGCGTGAAGCGGGCATGATCACTATCGGTAAACTGAACATGGACGAATTCGCAATGGGTTCTTCAACAGAAAACTCAGCGTACAAAATCACTCGTAACCCTTGGGATCTTGACCGTGTTCCTGGAGGTTCTTCAGGTGGATCTGCAGCATCAGTTGCAGCGGGTGAAGTACCATTTTCATTAGGGTCTGATACAGGTGGTTCAATCCGTCAACCAGCATCATTCTGTGGTGTAGTTGGGATGAAACCAACATATGGCCGTGTATCTCGTTTTGGGTTGGTTGCTTTCGCATCTTCTTTAGACCAAATCGGACCGATTACACGCAATGTAAGAGACAATGCGTTATTGCTTGAAGCGATTTCAGGTGTGGACGAAAACGATACAACTTCTGCAAATGTTGATGTACCAAGCTTTGTTGAATCATTGACTGGTGACGTTAAAGGCCTTCGCATCGGTGTTCCTAAAGAGTATTTAGGAGATGGTGTTGGGGAAGCTGCCAAACAATCGGTACTTGATGCATTGAAAGTATTGGAATCACTTGGCGCAACTTGGGAAGAAGTATCTTTACCTCACTCAAAATACGGCTTAGCAACTTACTATTTACTGGCTTCTTCAGAAGCATCTTCAAACTTAGCTCGTTTTGATGGGATCCGTTATGGTTTCCGTGCAGAAAACGTGGAATCATTAATGGACTTATACAAAGAAACACGTGCGCAAGGTTTCGGAGACGAAGTAAAACGCCGCATCATGTTAGGAACATTTGCATTAAGCGCAGGTTCTTACGATGCATACTACAAAAAAGCACAACAAGTGCGTACATTGATCAAACAAGATTTCGATCAAGTATTTGAAAAATACGACGTCATCATTGGACCAACGACGCCAACACCTGCATTTAAAGTGGGCGAGAAAAACGATGATCCATTGACGATGTATGCAAATGATATTTTAACCATCCCTGTAAACTTGGCTGGTGTCCCAGGAATCTCGGTACCATGTGGATACTCTGAAGGAATGCCACTGGGCTTGCAAATTATCGGGAAACACTTTGATGAAGCAACGATTTATCGTGTAGCTCATGCTTACGAGCAGGCGACAAGCTTCCATAAAGAAACTCCTCAACTTTGGGAGGGAGCAAAATCATGAACTTTGAAACAGTCATTGGTTTAGAAATTCACGTAGAGCTGAAAACAGATTCGAAAATGTTTTCACCTTCACCTGCCCACTTTGGCGCAGAACCGAATACAAATACACATGTAATCGACCTTGGATACCCAGGAGTTTTACCTGTTGTTAATAAACGTGCAATTGATTTCGGCATGAAAGCAGCGATGGCACTGAACTGTGAAATCTCAACACATACGAAATTCGATCGCAAGAACTACTTCTATCCGGATAATCCGAAAGCGTACCAAATCTCTCAATTCGACCAACCAATCGGTGAACACGGCTGGGTTGAAATTGAAGTGGATGGCTACAAAAAACGTATCGGGATTACTCGCTTGCACTTAGAAGAAGATGCTGGGAAACTGTCACATACCGATAAAGGGTACTCATTGGTTGATTACAACCGTCAAGGTACACCATTAATCGAAATCGTTTCAGAGCCAGATATCCGCACACCTGCAGAAGCTTATGCGTACTTGGAAAAAGTGAAATCAATCATCCAGTACACAGGCGTATCGGATTGTAAGATGGAAGAAGGCTCACTACGTTGTGATGCCAACATTTCACTTCGTCCTTACGGTCAAGAGCAATTCGGGACAAAAGCTGAATTGAAAAACTTGAACTCATTCAACTATGTGCGTCGCGGCCTTGAGCATGAAGAAATTCGTCAGGCAGAAGTGTTGCTTTCAGGTGGAGAAATCCTGCAAGAAACTCGTCGTTTTGACGAATCGACAGGCAAAACATTGTTAATGCGTGTTAAAGAAGGAGCGGACGATTATCGTTACTTCCCGGAACCGGACTTAGTCGATTTAGTCATTGACCAAGAATGGATGGACCGTGTACGTGCGGATATTCCTGAACTTCCTGACGCTCGTAAACAACGTTATGTTGAAGAGTTGGGCTTGCCATCATACGATGCAATGGTCTTGACGTTAACGAAAGAAATGTCCGATTTCTTTGAAGCAACGATTGCTCTTGGTGCGGATACGAAGCTTGCATCTAACTGGATGATGGGTGAAGTATCAGCTTACTTGAACGTCGACCAAAAAGAATTACATGATACAAAGCTAACGCCTGAAGGTTTGGCTGGCATGATCAAACTAATCAGCGATGGCACGATCTCTTCGAAAATCGCGAAAAAAGTATTCAAAGAACTTGCTGACAATGGCGGAACTGCTGAACAAGTCGTGAAAGAAAAAGGCTTAGTTCAAATTTCTGACGAAGGTGCGCTTCGTGACATCGTCACACAAACATTGGACGCGAATGCACAATCAATCGAAGACTTCAAAAACGGGAAAGACCGTGCGATTGGCTTCTTGGTTGGTCAAATTATGAAAGCAACAAAAGGACAAGCTAACCCACCGTTGGTTAATAAAATCCTTCAAGAAGAAATTTCAAAACGATAAATACAAAAGCGACTCCATCAACGTGGAGTYGCTTTTTTTATGGATTATGAATATGGAATCTCACCAAGTAAACTTGCTTTTGAAATCTGTTTGATTGATAAAGTGCTTCGTTTGATTGATAAATCCTTAGTTTGATTGACAATGTAGCCAGTTTGATTGATAAATCTCCAGTTTGATCGACAAATCCTTTTTCATCGTTCACCGCTGTCTAAGCATTAAGTTAAGTTAGTTGAGATACACGAATAAAACCATCTCAATATAATTTCTTCTCAAGAGCAGCAAGCTTCCTGAAATTCTTATCATAACTTTGACGTTCGAGGAGATTATTTAGCCAAAACTTCGCTCTCACGTCATCGCCATTTTTGATGAAAGCCTCAATGGCTTGTTTAAAGGGACTACGATATGAAAAAGGCTCGTCAATCATCAGCTCAAATCCTTTATGATAACAATCGGATGCTTTTCGGTAGTTCAACATTTTAGAATAGCGAATCCCTAAATAAATGTAGCCGCTTGATCTTTCTTCGATCGAAAATTGTGGGTGTATGGCTGCTTGTTCCATCGTTGCAATTGCTTTTTCTTTCTGGAATATATGAGAATAGGCATTGGCTTTATAGACATAGTCTTCATAAGTTTTTAATGGTTTTAGCAATGCAATTAAAAACAATAGATTCACCTCATTTTCAGCTTTTTGATTTAAGTTTACCCATAAATGGATAGTAAAAGCCTTCCGTTTTCGTGGAAGGCTTTCGATAATCATCCAGTAAATACTTGATCATACGGATAACGATAATTGACTTTTTTCGGCTTCATTAATAAGAAGAACAATGTGAGTGAGCCGATTCGACCAACAAACATGACCACACATAATAATACTTCGCCTAAGTCGCTCAGTTGCCCAGTAATTCCCATCGATAATCCGACTGTTCCAAAGGCTGAAACGACTTCAAATGCGAGCGGAAGAAATGGGATTTTTTCTGATACGGTTAACAGGAAGATAAAGGCCATCACGAACAATGTACTGATTGTTGTAATTGCCAATGAACGAATTACTGTATCGATACGTATGGAGCGACCGAACAATTCTGGTTCGCCGCGTTGGCGGAAGAACGCAACTGTAGCAAGAATAACAACCATAAAAGTAGTTAGTTTGATGCCTGATGCCGTTGATGCACTCCCTGCACCAATAAACATGAGAATCATGGTTAGCAAAATCGTAGGATCTTCCAAGTCACCATAATTCACGGTATTGAATCCTGCCGTACGAGGAGTAACGCCTTGGAAATAGGATGTCATAATTTTTTCGTAAAAAGTCATGTTACCTAAAGAGGCAGGGTTTCCGTATTCTAACAGGAAAAACGTGACGGACGCTAACACGTTAATGCTGATTGTACCGATAATCATCATTTTCGTGTGAAGAGACCATTCTCTGAATGATTTTTTCTGATGAATGTCAACAATGACAGTAAAACCAAGTCCACCTATTATAAATAAGGCTGATAACACTAAATTCACGATGGGATCTCCCGAGAACCCGATCAGGTTATCCGGAAACAATGCGAACCCAGCATTATTAAAAGCGGAAATAACATGGAATACACTTAAGTAAAGTGCTTCTGAAAAACCGAATTTGGGAGTCCAATGGAGGGTCATGATGACCATCGCAATGGACTGAACCGTTAAAACGAATGTCAAAATCAGCTTTACTAGTTTGACGATACCCCCGACAGATTGTTGATTGAAAGACTCTTGCAAATAGATGCGGTTTTGAAGGCCGATTTTCTTTCCAAGTACAATGAGTAATGCTACGGCAAATGTCATCAAGCCGATTCCCCCGCATTGGATGAGGAACATAAGTACTCCTTCACCAAACCAAGTCAAAGTGGAGGCAGGGTCAAAAACGCTGAGTCCCGTTACGGTTGTCGCTGACGTCGCAACAAACAAAGCATCCGTCCACGAAATAGGTGTGTTCGTGGCAAAAGGAAGCTTTAAACAAAGCGTACCTAGCAGAATTAAAAACAAGAAACTTCCCGCAATTAACAGGGGAGGAGGCAATAAAAATTTTTTCTTATTCCTTGGACGCATAATCGCACTTCCTAATTGGTGAGTATGAAAATATTAACTAACTTTATGCTTCTTTAAATAGACTGTCAACTAAAAATTTGATTGATCAGATGAAAATACGTAAACTGAAGGGAGAGGAGGAGATACACTCATGAAAACAGAACAACAATACTTTGATGAAGCCATTTCTTTGAATGAATATATGGAGAAAATGGAGACCCATAAAGACAACAGCTTTCATATTTATGAACAATTCCATGTCCCTCAAGACGATGAATTCATTTCCTTATTAAAAGATAAATCGCCACGCATTTTAGCTATTACTGAAGATTGGTGCGGGGATGCTATGATGAATAATCCGATTTTGCGTCGTGTTGCTGAAGYGGCAGATATAGAGGTCCGAGTAGTTTACCGAGATCAAACTTTGGACTTAATGGACCGTTATTTAACAAACGGTGGCCGATCAATCCCAATTTACTTATTGTTGAATCAAGATGGAAAAGTCATTGCGAAATGGGGTCCTCGTGCACCGAAACTTCAAGAATATGTGATGGAACTTCGTAAAGAAATGCCCGCATCAGATGACCCAACGTTCAAAGACAAGCAAAAGGATTTTATTGAGAAAATCACAGCTCAGTACAAATCTACACCTGAATACTGGTTGTGGGTTTACGAGGACATCCGTAAGGAATTTACAGGAGCACTGCAAAAACAGTCATAATTGTTCTACTGGGTGCATTCGTATATAATAAAGAAATCAAGCCGAGGCATATGTCCGGCTTCTTTTCGTGGACTATTCCTGCTGAACTGTTGACAGGGAACTTTTCAGATCGCTCAGGAGTCCTAGCAAATAGAATAAAATGTAAAGCAGGAAGAAGGAAATGTGTATGAAACGTGCACGCATTATTTACAATCCAACATCTGGCCGTGAGTTATTCAAAAAACACTTGCCTGAGGTTTTAGAAAAATTAGAGAAGGCTGGTTACGAAACGTCATGTCACGCAACGACGTGTGAAGGTGACGCTGTTGGAGCCGCTAATTATGCAGTGGAGCGAGGATTTGACCTGGTGATTGCAGCTGGTGGGGACGGCACGTTAAATGAAGTAGTGGCCGGAATCAGTCAATTTGAAAAGCGCCCGAAAGTCGGCCTAATCCCAATGGGAACGACTAATGACTTTGCGCGCGCACTTCGAATTCCTCGAGATATTGATAAGGCAGTGAACATTATTTTGGCGAACGATACAATTCCCGTTGATGTTGGCGTTGTCAATGATCGCTATTTTATTAATATCGCGGGCGGCGGGAAAATAACTGAGTTAACGTATGACGTACCGAGTAAGTTGAAAACTGTACTTGGTCAACTCGCATATTATTTAAAAGGAATTGAAATGCTGCCGTCTATTCGCGCTTCCCAAGTAAGGATAGAATACGATGGGGAAGTGTTTGATGACGAAGCGATGATGTTTCTTGTGGGCCTGACAAATTCAGTAGGTGGATTTGAAAGACTTGCTCCCGACTCGAGCGTCAATGATGGCCTGTTTACATTACTCATTTTGAGAAAGTGTAACATTGCCGAGTTTATTCGATTGGCAACCCTTGCAATACGTGGTGAGCATTTGGAAGATCCTCATGTTGTTTATAAAAAAGCCAAACATATCACTGTATCAGCAGACGATCATGTCCAACTAAATTTAGACGGTGAATACGGTGGGAATGCACCAGCGGTATTTGAAAATTTATATCGTCATATTGAAGTGTTTGTTCCGATCAACGACATTCGTGAACAAGACCGTCCATAATTAATTTGTAGAGCATTTCCTGGAAGACCAGGAAATGCTCTTTGTTCTTTTTATAGTAACTTGTAAAGACAGGTTTTCCACCAATCATCAATGAATGGATTTTCTCGCCTTTTACTCAATCGGTCGATTCCTCATGTCTCTTTCTTCTCAGACTTAGCATCTCAACTGCAACATCCTGTGCACCTGCAAGTTTTGGCAACGTTCCGAGTGGCTCCCAACGGAACTGGAATGTGAGGCCGTTATCTAATCCATCGCAAACCACAAGGTGCTCCCAATTTTGTTGGTCGCCCGCATAATCCAGATGGAAAAAATTACGTTCATGAACTGTGCCTTTTCCATTCGGATAATAGTTATACTTGTGGATTTTTCCAATGAAAGACAGTTTGTCACGCGTGATACCTGTTTCTTCATTAATTTCCCGGTACAATGCATCAATTAGTTGCTCGTCTTCTTCGATTGTGCCGGCTGGAACTTGCAAGCCTGCTTCCGGATGTTGTTTGTGCTCGAAAACAAGTAATTCCAAATTKGGTGCCTGGCCTTTTGTTATGTACGCCAACACTTTACGCTTCGTTTTCATCGCATTCACCTCGAAAATTAAGTATGATTTACTTAGAATACAAAATGCTCAGAACTTTCGCAATATCAATATGTGATAGTTTTCACATTTCCTTCACAGGGACGTGACAAAATCGATACATCCCGAGATTTTGAATGACTCTAATTGGGGTATGATAGGAATTAAGGAAGGTGACGACATGTATAAAAAACAAGAGAAAAAGTTAATGTGGCTTGCGTTTATTGTGGCAACCATTATGATGTTGTCGATAATAGGTAGGATTTTCTGAAGTTAATAGGAGGGGTTTTAAGTGGGGAATGAAGAAGCAGTATTTTTTAGTAGGATATTAACTGAACTTACGCTATCGTTTCATATTATCTATGCCACCATTGGGGTAGGTATTCCGCTCATGATTATGATCGCCCAGTGGGTGGGAATCAAGAAAAATGATGAACATTACATTCTTCTCGCAAGACGGTGGGCACGTGGTTTCGTCATCACAGTTGCAGTGGGCGTAGTTACAGGGACGGCCATTGGTCTCCAACTTTCATTACTCTGGCCGAACTTTATGGAACTTGCAGGGAACGTGATAGCTTTGCCATTATTCATGGAAACGTTCGCGTTTTTCTTTGAAGCCATATTTTTAGGGATTTATTTATATACATGGGATCGATTTGAAAATCAAAAGAAACATTTATTATTACTGATTCCGGTTGCAGTCGGGGCATCATTCTCAGCGGTATTTATTACGATTGTGAATGCATTCATGAATGCTCCTCAAGGATTTGATTTGGTAGATGGGGAATTGATTAACATCAATCCTCTGCTGGCCATGTTCAACCCTGCAATGCCTACTAAAGTGGCGCATGTTGTTGTGACAGCCTACATGACGGCGGCATTTGTGCTTGCTTCGATTGCTGCTTACCGATTATTGAGAGGCTCCAATCATGTGTACCATAAAAAAGCCTTGTTTTTAACAATGAAGCTCGGCCTTATCTTCTCTATTGCAACGGCAATTATCGGGGACTTCTCCGGGAAATATTTGGCGGAGTACCAGCCTGAAAAACTCGCTGCTGCGGAATGGCATTTTGAGACGGAAGAAAATGCTTCGTTAGTAATGTACGGCGTTCTGGACGATGGGGAAGTTAAGTATGCCATCAAAATTCCATATGCGCTGAGTATTCTTGCCCATGGCGACCCATTCTCTGAAGTTAAGGGACTTGACCAAGTGCCTGATGATGAAGAACCACCACTATACATTCATTACTTATTTGACATGATGGTGACAATCGGCATGTGGCTAGCTTTCCTTTCTGCTGTCTATGTATTCGCGGTATGGAGAAAGTGGTCGATTGTACAGACGAAATGGTTCAGATGGCTGCTTGTTGCGAGCGGACCGTTAGCAGTGCTGGCAATTGAATTCGGTTGGTGGCTCGCAGAAGTAGGCCGTCAGCCTTGGATTTTGCGAAACATCATGCGAGTGGAGGATGCGGCTACGACCAGTGGCCAAGTGGATTTAATTCTGGTGCTATTTGCCGGTCTATATCTGATTCTTGGAGTAGGTAGTGTCGTCATTCTCAGACGCATGTTCAAGAAGAATCCAGTGGAGCAAGAAATTGAGGATAGACGCAAAGAAAAAGGCGGTGACTTCGTATGACGCTCGAAATAGTCGGACTTTCTGTCTTATGGATTTTCCTGTTTGGCTACTTGATAATCGGATCCATCGACTTTGGTGCAGGTTTCTTCAATGCATATAACACACTGACTAGGCGTGACCATATCCTGACGAACATTATTGAGCGCTACCTCTCACCTGTATGGGAAGTAACAAATGTATTTCTCGTTTTCTTCTTCGTCGGGATTATCGGTTTCTTCCCTAAAACTGCATTCTACTATGGGACGACGCTATTGGTTCCTGCAAGCATCGCGATCATCCTGCTTGCAATCCGCGGATCCTATTACGCATTTGCGATGTATGGTTCATATGGGCATAAAGGATATACCTTCATGTACGGGTTATCCGGTTTGTTTATCCCGGCATCACTTTCAATCGTTTTGACGATTTCCGAAGGCGGATTCATCTCAATGGTAAATGACCATCCAGTCCTGGATTACTGGAAGCTCTTTACGAGTCCGTTGACCTGGAGCATAGTTGTATTAAGCATCGCGGCACTGCTTTATATTTCGGCTGTCTTCCTGACTTGGTATGCCAATAAAGCAGGTGACCGATCGGCAACTGAATTGCTTCGTAAGTATTCGCTCATTTGGGCATTGCCAACGATGATCACAGCAGGCGGAATCATCTTCGAGCTTCGCGGACATAATCCGGAACACTATGCGCGCATTCTTGATTTATGGTGGGTGTTTGGTATTTCATTCCTGATGTTTGTCGGAACGGTATGGCTGATTTGGAAACGTAAAAATTATGGCTTGGCGTTCGGTTTGTTGACAGGGCAGTTTGCCTTGGCATTCTTCGGCTACGGGATTTCACATTATCCGTACCTGTTATATCCTTATTTGACGATTTACGATAGTTTCACGAACGAAGCGATGGCAATCGCCTTGATTGTTGCTTTCATTGCGGGACTTGGATTATTGCTTCCATCCTTGTATTTATTGCTGAAGTTGTTCCTGTTCAATAAAGACTACGTTCGTGGGAATAAAGATAACCACGCCTAAAGGAGGCCAATCATATGA
>NZ_JBFUJC010000017.1:0-20989 GCF_056401595.1 Paenisporosarcina sp. P4_E4_2
AATTAAGTAAGACAGATGAACACTCGAATGTGTAAAAGCGTTCGGGTGTTTTTTTATATGAAGTGATGAATTATCTATAGAAAATGACTCGGTGATGGGGGTGGGCTTGTGACATATGAAGAAGTAATGAATTATCTAAAGGAAGTTGGTACGGAGCAAACAAAGAAGACATTTGTCAATCATGGAGCGACTGGTGAACTATACGGAGTCAAGGTAGGAGACATGAAGAAGATCTTGAAGCATGTGAAGAAAGATCAGGAGTTGGCATTGAAGTTATACGACTCAGGAGTTTCGGATGCCATGTACTTGGCGGCCCTTGCTATCGATCCAAAACTGATGACGAAAGATCAATTACAAAATTGGGTGAAGGCAGCCTATTGGTCTATGCTATCTGAGTACTCGGTCGCTTGGGTAGCGTCTGAAAGCCCGTTTGCTATGGAACTGGCTAGAGAGTGGATGCAATCCGACAATGAAATGATTGCTTGTGCAGGGTGGAGCACATATACGAACTACTTGACCTATGCAGGAGCCGGTGAGTTAGACTTTCAGGAAATCTCTCGATTGCTGGAAGTAATAAGAGTAGGCATTCACAAGGCACCGAACCGGGTACGTTACAATATGAATGCTTATGTTATCTCCGTTGGTGGATACGTACCGGAATTACGGGAAGATGCTCAACACGTGGCAACTGAAATCGGCAAAGTACATGTGGATATGGGAGGCACCGCCTGTAAAGTCCCACTTGCTTTCGATTACATCGAAAAAGTTATTGCGCGTGGTGAACCAAAAAAGAAAAAAACAGTGAGATGTTAAGAGTTAGAAAACTAGATGGACCTCGACGTGGTAAGATGCGTCGAGGTTTTTTGTTGAAGGCTGAATGATGGGTTTCAATAGAATTTCTTCGTTTCAACAATCATTTACCTTCTAATTTTCACAAAAAAACCCACGCGAATGAACGTTTCGCGTGGGCAAATCAAAGTTACATATGCTTGTGTGAGTGGACGACAACATATTTTTGTAAACCACGTGACGAGTCAATCGCTTTTTGATGTTCGGTTTTTGCCAAAGCCTCGTTCCCTTCATGATGAGCGATGAATGAGTTCATGACATGGTTCATCCAAGGTTTCTCGAACGATCCTATATAAGGTTTCACTTCTTCTATGTTCCCTCTTTTAGCTGCTATATTAGCTAAATAATAGGTACACAATGACTTTTTCTTGATTTTTTCTGCGCTGATTCGAGCAGCATCATAGTCACCGTGGAATATGTCCAGAATAGTCGTATAGACTTGCTGCATTGAGGGCTGTTTGTACTTAGTTAAGATGGTCTGCAGGCTCTCTTCGACTTCTTGCCGGTTCCCATGGGCCAAAGCAAGAGGAAAGGCAAACACGGGCTTTTTACGGTTTTTTTGCAAAAACTTTTCGATTCTATTCAGATCATTAGACCAGTAAATGGCATGGATTGGCCACAATATAGAGGGGAAAATGATGGTAAAAAAAACAATCAATAAAATTGCCCAAAATGGGAATTGTAGAAAGGACAGCACGAGTGTCACGATAAAAACCAAACTGTATGTAATGGCCAGTGATTTGATGTTCATAATAAAACTTCCTTTTTCCTATTACTATACCAAACGATTGATAAGAACTGAATGGACAAAATGGGGGGGATTGGAAGGGGTCAGCGATAAAACACTTACCAATGATGTGTATTGTACTTTCATGATGAACACACTATAATGAATACTGATTAAAATGTAATCATATCAACGTTGTATTGAAATAATATGTATTCCTGAAAAATACAAGTGTTTATTTGACGAGGAGGAAATTCAATTGAAAAAAATTATGATAACCGGTGCTTTAGGTCAAATTGGATCGGAACTAATTACAAAACTACGTGAAATTTATGGTGCAGAAAATGTTTTGGCAACAGATATCCGCAAAACAGATTCGCCGGTTGTAGAAAACGGGCCGTTTGAATTGCTGGACGTAATGGATGCAGAACGAATGCTCACGCTAGCAAAAGATTTCGGCGCAGATACAATGATGCACATGGCAGCATTGCTATCAGCTACTGCTGAGGCTAAGCCATTACTTGCCTGGAATTTAAATATGGGCGGTTTGGTGAATGCCCTTGAAACATCTCGCGAACTAGGACTTCAATTCTTTACCCCAAGTTCTATCGGTGCATTTGGTCCTTCAACACCTAAGAAAAATACGCCACAAGATACATTGCAACGTCCAACCACCATGTACGGCGTGAACAAAGTGTCAGGTGAATTGCTATGTGATTACTATTTCCAAAAATTCGGGGTAGATACGCGTGGTGTCCGATTCCCTGGGTTGATTTCATATGTTACGCCTCCAGGTGGCGGAACGACAGACTATGCAGTAGATATATATTACAAAGCATTGGCTGAAGGGAAATACACGTCGTACATCGAACAAGGTACATATATGGATATGATGTATATGCCAGATGCACTACAAGCAATCGTCGATTTAATGGAAGCGGATGCATCGAAACTTCAGCATCGCAATGCCTTCAACGTTACGGCTATGAGCTTTGAACCTGAAGAAATTGCAGCATCGATACGCAAGCACATTCCTACGTTTGAATTATCTTATGATGTAGATCCAGTGCGTCAGGAAATTGCCAACAGCTGGCCGGATAGCATTGATGCAACGGCAGCTAAAAATGAATGGGGCTTCAAAGCACAATATGATTTAGACGCAATGACAGCGGACATGCTGGCGAAGTTAGCGGAAAAATAAAACGAATTTAGAATAGCTGATGTTTCCTGTTAAAAGGAAACATCAGCTTTTTCGTGATAAGAAATAGTCGATGGAACCAAACACGATTAGATATTTCTAAACCGAGCATATACTTGTCCATATCGTGCATGGCGGCCTAAAAATAAGATAGAGTACGTAAACGAACTGATTGACCCTTCTCGCTTTGAAGTTGCTTGAAAATCCACTATTGGTATGCCTGACGAGAAGTGGGGAGAAATGGTCGTGGCAATATGTTTGTGATTTCCAATTGGGCCAGACGTTTAGAAAAACGAAAAAAGCTGCCTCCAACTCCGCGATATTGCGGCATTGGAGACAGCTTAATTTAATTTAGAATAATAAATGAGCGACACCTGCGATGATTGGTAATGCAATCACAGTGCGCAACAAGAAAATCACAATCAAATCAAGGAAGTTAACAGGGATTTTTGAACCAAGTAACAATCCGCCGACTTCAGACATGTAGATCAACTGAGTAACCGATGTTGCCGCAATAACGAAGCGGGTCATTTCAGATTCAATCATTTGTCCGCCCAAAATGGCTGGGAGGAACATGTCTGCAAAACCAACGACCATTGTTTGTGCAGCTTCTGCAGCTTCGGGAACACCAAGAACCATTAATAATGGTTCAAACGGTTTGCCTAACCAAACAAATATATCTGTGTAAGTCGCAAGCATCAACGCAATCGTACCAAATGCCATCACGACTGGTGCAACACCCATCCACATATCCAACACGTTTTTTAAGCCGTCGGACATGAATTTAGTGAATGAACGGTTTTTATCTGCCGTTGTCAAAGCGTTTTCTAGCCCATGACTTACAACATTATAGCCCTCAGGCAATGTTTCTGCATGCTCATCGTATGGACGTCCATCTACGTATTCTTCAGGTTTGCGTGATAAAGGGTAAATTCGAGGCATGATGAATGCCAAAACAACTCCAGCACCAAGAACTGTCGCATAAAATGGAAGGAAATAGCTACCCAGTCCAAGCTCTTCAAGAACGACAATCGAGAAAGTAATCGACACCACTGAGAACGTAGTTCCGATGATTGCTGCTTCTTTTTTCGTATAAAAACCATCTTCATACTGCTTACTTGTCAATAAAACACCAATTGTGCCATCGCCAATCCAAGAAGCAAGCGCGTCAATCGAAGAACGGCCAGGCAATTTGAATAGAGGACGCATGACTTTTACCATCATCGTTCCGAAAAACTCCAGCAATCCGAAGTTTAGAAGAAGTGGTAATAGTAATCCGGCAAATAGGAAAATAGTGAACAAGAATGATAGTAAACCAGTAGGTGACAGCAACATTCCACCAGTATCTTCACTTCTTATTGCTTCTGGGCCGATATTCGCAACGACCATGACAGCAAAAATTGCCCCAATGACACGGACGATTGTCCAGAACCAATTCACTTGGAATAGTTTATCGAAAAATGCCTGATCTTCAGGGTTCGAATCTTTTTTAAATTGATATACGAGCGATCCAATCGCTGCCAAAATCATGACAACGGTAACGGTCCAAGGCATGATTGGCTCTACTACTCCAGCGACCATATTTGCCAATATGGCTACAGGAATCTTCCATTCGCCCTCGATTTTGAATGGAATCATGAATAATAATATTCCAATAATTGAGGGTATTAGAAACAATAACCATGTGGAAAGTGAAAACTTCTTCAAAAATGAGTCCTCCTAAGATGTATAATTATTCAACTTCTCTAGTAATGATACTTGCCGAAGCTCAAAAAGTCCACATTTGTATGTATTCCTTATTATTCCACAATTTAAACAGTAAAAATCCTGAAAGACCCATATTATGTGGATCTCCAGGATTTCATTAGGAAATAATCATTTACTTGTAGAGTTAGRATGTTTCTTCAAAATCTTCATGCCAGCGGTAATTATAGAACCGCTCATAGGTAAACCAGTTCTCAGCTTCAGGTTCTCCTTCTGCCAAGCGTTTCTCCATTTCCGCCAACATCCAAGCTGTCTGGGAAATATGCGCACGCATTGCGCCCATCTTTTGATCTCGTACTTCCTGAATATCATGAACGACATCAGGTTCTCCAAGATCATCCTTTGTATTATTTGCAAACGCTACCGCATACAATTTCGGGCGCAGATTCTCATCCATACGGCGAACAGCACGTACGACCGCACGAGCCGTCGCTTCATGATCTGGATGCACTGCGTAGTTCGGATARAACGTAATGATGAGTGATGGGTTCGTTTCTTCAATCAGCTTCGTCATCATTTGAACCATTTTTTCATCATCTTCAAACTCTACAGTCTTATCTCGCAAACCCATCATTCGTAAATCGGTCAAGCCCATCGCTTGTGCGGAAGCAATCAATTCATCTTTACGGATATGTGGTAAAGACTCACGCGTCGCAAAAGGTGGATTTCCTAAATTACGTCCCATCTCGCCTAATGTTAAACAAGCATATGTAACCGGAGTTCCCTGTTTGATATACATGGAGATGGTACCGGAAACGCCAAATGCTTCGTCATCTGGGTGAGGAAATACAACGAGTACGTGTCTTTCTTGTGTTAAAGTCATATGATTTCCTCCTTCTTAATACGTAAATGGCGTTTCGCTGATTTGAAGCGCAACTGCCAATTTTCCTGATTGATCATGTCCAGCCATCAACAAACGACCGTACTCATCCAATTCAAAATGAGTGATCCCCTGTGCATACACCCAGCCATGCGGCAATTTTAAGCCAACACGGTGAGGGCTGTCGCCCGCGACTTTTCCTAATTCATACTTCACGACAATATTACGTATGAATGCCCCTGCATTAAACACAGTCTCGTCAAAATGAGATGCATAAGCACCATTCGTCGTTTCCAAATGAAGATAAACATCTTTATCTGCAAAGGAATTTAACAATTCCTGTAACTTTGCTACATGTACTACGTCCACTTTATTATCCCCCTCTTAACAACAAAAACATCTACATATAAGTATAGTGAATTCTCCTGATTAATGCGATTAGCTTGCTCATGGAAAAGCGGAAAACGCCACTCTAGCCCGACTCCGACGGTGGAAGAAACGAAACGAAAACTTGTTTTCGATTGAATTTCTGAAGCGGAGGTGCGGGCTGGCGTTTGGAGCTAGACAGTAAGAAAAGCGGAAAACGCCACCCTAGCCCGACTCCGACGGTGGAAGAAACGAAGACAATCGTGAAAGAATAAGGCTCGTCTAAAATTTCTTCGTTCCACGAAATAGAAAAATATGGTATTATTAAACTATCTGATTTTTTAGAGAACAGGAGGATGATCATATGAAAGGATTTCTCAAGTGGGTTATTCAGCTCGTAGCTGCATTGGTGAGTATTTTGCTCATAAGTGGAGCACCCGTGCTAATTGCCGGCTTACAGCATGGGGAATTATTATGGAAAGAATACATAGAAACGATTCAATTGCATGCAACATCTCTAATGAATATTAGTGAGTTAAGTGTGGCCCATTACGTTGGGCGTAGCGGAATACAGGAAGTCCCAATATTCCCGCAGCTTCTGGAAAATATCATCTATTCACTTCAGATATTATTTTTGGCACTGGTTGTAGCTGTGGTGTTCGCATTAATCGGCACTTTCATCACGATGCTATTGCGCGAAAAGGCACGCGCACGTGTCAAACTTTTCTTTTATTTCCTGGAATCAATGCCTGACATACTAATCATCGTGCTTGCCCAATTGCTTGTCGTGATTATTTTCCAGAATACAGGGGTACTCGTGTCCAAAATTGCAGTGATTGGTGACGATCGCATATATTGGCTACCGGTTCTATGTCTGATGATTTTACCGATGATTCAATTGTACCGATTGAGCATGCTGACATTCGAAGCAGAAGAGCGGAACATGTATGTTGAACTGGCAAAATCTTTAGGCTTCGGAAAAGCATTCATCTTATTCATGCACATTTTCCGCAATGCCATCATCAGTGTGTTTTTCCAATCGAAAAAAACGATGTGGTTTATGCTATCCAATCTCTTCATTCTCGAACTGATGTTCAATATTCCTGGCGTTATGTTGTACATGTATGAAAACTTGAGCGGCACATTGTTCTTAGTGACAATCATAAGTTTCTTCCTGCCAATTTTCCTTTTGTATAGCCTTGGGGAATGGTACTTTATTCATCGATTAAAAAGAGGAGGTGTTGTTGGATGAAATCCGTTTGGAGACAACCTTTATTTCTCATTGGATTCAGCATCATCGCTTTCTTTATAGTCGGCAGTTTTGTGTTTGAATGGATTTTCGGAAGTGTTCCAAAGCAAACGTTTTTCATTGAAGAAAATGGTCGTGCAGTGGAAGGACCACCAATTTCACCAAAATGGATGCATCCGCTCGGAACGGACCAATTTGGCTACGATATGTTGGCAAAAATCATGATTGGTGCCAAATACACGATTATTGCAGCCATGGCAGTGGCATTTTTGCGAATGTTGATTGCCATTCCATTAGGCTTTGCACTTGGGACTTATTTGCAACGTCAGCGCTCATGGATTAATGGATTAATTGATCCGATTCATTATGTACCCATGACCATATTTGCCGTGCTATTGTTGTCACCAGTTCTTTGGATGCCGCCAGAAGGATTCTCGACGACCATTACAGAAAGGTTAGTCATTCAGGTCGTCATTATGGCTTTCATGACGGTTCCGATTGTGGCAGCATTGGTAGGCAATGAAGCCAACCTACTGTACCACCAGGAATATATATTGGCGGCACGTACACTGGGAGCCAGTCGCAGACGTCTGATCATCCGTCACTTATTCCCCCAAATGCGTGAAAAATTGTTGGTTCTTTACGGACAACAAGTGGTGGAATCGCTGATCGTCTTTGCCCATTTAGGGATGCTTCAATTGTTTTTAGGTGGAACAGACGTTGATTATGACGCCATGTTCGGCGATCCTCCTAGATCCATTTCATACGAATGGGCAGGGCTTTTCGGTAACTCTTTCCGCTACCTGCAAGGCGCTCCTTGGTTGCCCCTGGGTCCAGCCATCAGCTTTGCTCTCGTTATTTTGGCAATCGCAGCCATGATTGAAGGCTATACTCGGGCAACGAACGGTCAAGTCAAATTGCCGAAACGCAAGCGAATGGCCTTTGTTTCAGACGAAACCATCGAGTGGAACCAACAACAGCTCAAAGAAAAAATGAATTTTCTTCAAAAAACCGCTAAATGATAATAATGAACACCACAACGTTTGCTGGAATCCAAGCAGTCGTTGTGGTGTTTTTGGTTTCAAACAGGAGCGATGAGGAATAGGGATAATGATTTAAATGAAACTTTCTAACTATTTTGCAATTATAATCAAACCGTTTACGAACTCCCTTYGTTTCCTTTGATAGTACCGTTAAAAAATATATATAAAATGGAGGGAGAATCATGAAGAAGACCGTATTTCTATCAGCTTTACTGCTCTTTGTCATTACGGCTACCGGATTGTCAGCCTATGCAAATATGGACCGTAAGCCGACGTCCCAGGCGACACCAAATTCCAGCCAAAGTGATCATGTCATCCGGGTGTACGGACCAGGCGGACCACTTGGACCGATCAAGGAAGCTGCTGAACATTTTTCAGCTGAAACGGGAATCAAGGTGGAAGTAACAGCTGGACCAGAAGGCAAGTGGATCAGCCAGGCAAAGGAAGATGCAGATATTATTTTCGGTGGCTCCGAATATATGCTGCAGGACTTCATCTTTAACCACCCCGAAATGATCGACACTACATCACGTACGGAGCTTTACCCGCGTGCTGCAGGAATATTGGTGAGGAAAGGAAATCCTAAGAAGATTGAAAGCCTGGAGGATTTAACGAAAAATGGAGTAAAAATAATTGATGTGAATGGGGCTGGCCAGCTTGGACTTTGGGAAGATATGGCAGGCAGAAAAGGGCTAATCGAAGGCATTTCCCAAAATATTAACCTTTCTGTAAAGTCGAGTGCCGAAGCCATTGAACGATGGAAATCGAATTCCAGTCTTGACGCATGGATTACCTATGAATCGTGGCATTACCGGCTCCTGGATGTGACCGACCTGATCGAACTGCCCGAAGAAGAAAAGCTCTATCGTGGAACGCCGATCGTCCTGACGAAAATCACCGATCAGAAAAAAGAGGCACAGCAATTTATTGATTATTTAAAAACGGAAGAATCTCACCAAATCTTTCAAAAATGGGGCTGGAAGTAAGGGGAAGCCTTAAATCTAAAAAACTTGGAGGAACAAACATGAAAAAAGGAATTTTTACGCTCACGATACTTTCGATTATTTTTGCTTTGGCTGCCTGTGGAAATAGCACTGAGGAAAAAAAAGAGACGGATCAACCCGATCAAGCCCAAACGGAACATGCCCCGGACGACAGCCTTCAGCTTTTGGAGAATGAGAAAGCTGGAGAGTACCTGGCGGATCCACAGGGAATGGCCCTGTATTACTTTAAAAAGGACCAAGCAGGAAAAAGCAATTGCAGCGGAGACTGCCTAGCAAACTGGCCGTCATTTACCCAAGAGGATTTCGCCGTACCGGAAGGTTTTGACAAAAAGGATTTCGATACAATCACAAGAGAAGACAACGGGGAGAAGCAGGTCACGTACAAAGGCTTTCCTCTCTATTATTTTGCAAAAGACCAGCAAGAAGGGGATGTAAACGGACAAGGAGTAAAAGATGTATGGTTTGTCGTAAACAGCGAAACAGAATTTGAATAAGCCTGTCCAGGGAACGATCAGTCGCGGTCGTTCCCATCCTTATTTTTAAAATAGTATAATGGCAATATATTTTTTTCCAATAGCAGGGAGTGCCACATGAAAGAAAATTACGATGCGGAATTAATGAGATTGGTAAACGAAAAACACGGTCACGCATTAGAGGAGCTTTATGATCGATATATAAAGCTTGTTTACGGCTTTGTTATGAAGTTTTGTAATGGGAATGAGGAAAAAACGAAAGAGATTATTCAGGTGGTCTTTTTGAGGCTATGGACAACAAACAGCCATTACGATCCCGCTCAAGGCAACTTTGTAAATTGGCTCCTCACGATTACTCGCAATATTTGCATTGACTACCACCGCAAAGAGAAGAGACATACGCAACACTATCAAGAGGAACATGAAGAGATCGCCGACCTTGCCAATGCAATCGAGCAACGAGTAAATACGAATAATATTGAGATGGCGAAAAACAAATTACCGACAGCGCAAAGAAAATTAATCGATTTGCTATATTGGAAAGGGTATTCTCTTTCAGAGATCGCCAAGCTGGAACAAGAGCCGCTCGGCACGATTAAAAGTAGGTTGCACCAAGCTCTTAAAGGTTTGAGGAAGCATCTGGAATTGGAGGATATAAAATGAGAAGGGATTGTGAACATTTAATTCCATATATAGCAAATGAGCTCAAGGAGAGCGAATGTATGTCCTTTGTTGAACATTTAAAGAACTGTACAGAGTGTAAGAAAGAATATCAGGAATTGTCCCAGGCCTGGCAGGCTATGCCGTTTGATTATACCGAAATCGAGGTGCCTGAATCGCTAAAAGGCGAGGTAATGGGGTTTGTTTTTGATCATAAAACGAAAAGCGGTACGGAAACATTCATGGCTAAGATGAGCAAGCTCGTCATGATGCTCAAAAGCCATTTCACCCCAGTTTCAACCAGTATCGTGGCCGTATTGTTGCTCGCGATTATTGGCCTTGGAATAGCGAATGTACAGGGAAAAAATCACCATGCCGAAAATATACCCATTGAGATTTTAATGGGCATTCCCTTAAACGCAGCCAATCAAAGTCACCCGGGAACAAACGGCATCGCATATATTGTTCAGCAGGGATCAGAGAAAAATTTGGTGGTGCAGGTTCACGAATTACCCGACGTCGAAGGTTCACAGGTTTACCAGGTTTGGTTGCTTAAAAACGGCACGAGGGAAAATAGCGGCATATTCAAGCCGGACGAAAACGGATCCGGAATACTGACCTACCAGCTCGCAGAAGGGCAGACTTTTGATCAAATCGGCATCACCGTCGAACCGGACGCCAACAGCAGCCAGCCAAGGGGAGAAAAAATAGCCGGGTCATAGATGGTAACAGAAAAGGACAGATACATTTTAAATATCTGGCCAACCTTATATTACGAACAGGTGCTAATGTTCAAGAAACTTACCCAAAAATGATCAAACTTTTTTATGAAAATTCCATCTGTAATCTAAACTGTAGAATCCATTTTGATCGATCTTTTTTCAAAATGGATTCTTTGAATTTGCCGCAATAAAGCAAGTTCATGCGTTATTTTTCATCAAACTTTATTCTAAAGACACAGGTTTCACTTCTACAAGTAACCTATTCCAACTAAACCTGCGATTTTTCCAACTAACCACAAAAACTCCATAAAAAAGCCACTCTATCTAAAGAAAGAGTGGCTAGATTGATACTTAAATTTCTGAAGTTGTAACTTCTGGTGCGCCGAAACGGTTTTTAGCTCCGTGCATAACCGGACCAACGTATTCGTTTAATTTCCAGCCGTTAGCGATTGCAGCAGATACGAATTTCTTTGCTTCCAAAACAGCTTCATTTACTGGAAGACCGTTTGCTAAGTTTGCTGTCACTGCAGCTGCGAATGTACAACCAGCTCCGTGATTATAAGACGTGTCCGTTTTTTCTGATTCAAGTAGAGTAAATGTTGAACCATCAAAGAATAAATCAACGGCTTTTTCATGCTTCAACTGCTTGCCGCCTTTGATAACTACATTTGTAGCGCCTGCTTCATGAATCTTTTCAGCAGCACGTTTCATATCGTCAATTGTTGTTAATGTTCCAAGACCTGAAAGTTGTCCAGCTTCAAACAAGTTAGGAGTGACAACCAATGCACGAGGCAATAATGATGCGACCATTGCTTCCACATTTTCAGGGAAAAGGGCTTCGTCTTCACCTTTACACACAAGAACCGGGTCAATAACTACTTTTTCTAAACCAGAGCGATCGATTGCTTCTGCTGCTGTTTTAATAATGTCAACAGTTGGCAGCATCCCTGTTTTGATGGCATCAACGCCAGTAGAAAGAGCTGTTTTCAACTGTGCTTGTAATGTTTCAACAGGAATCGGATGAATTCCGTGGCTCCAGCCTTTATCAGGATCCATTGTCACGATAACTGTCAGGGCATTCATGCCGTAAGTACCGTGCTCTTGGAATGTTTTTAAATCTGCTTGTATGCCTGCACCACCAGAAGTATCAGAACCAGCGATGGTTAATGTTTTTTTCAAAGACATGAATGGATTCCTCTTTTCAATAAGTTTCTGTGTTCTATCGTACCAAAAACTCACAATAATTCAATTATTGGAGCTTATCCGCCCGCAGTAGTTGGATGGAAATAAAGGTTAATCCAATCGTGAAAATCAGCGAAAATCCTCCGGCAATCCAGTAATTCTGTGAAAGGAGTCCGAAACTAATAAAAGCAAATAACAATACAACAAGCAACATCCCGATAGTAAAGCAACCAAATCCAAGTGATTTTGCACGTTCGGGCACTTGGCTTTTTTCTTTTGTCGAACGTTCTACGTTTCGCATTTTCTCTCGCCACTGGTAATCCGCCATTTCACATCACCTCTAAAAATATCCTATCATTCGCCTCGAGGTTGTACAATTTGAAACTTTCCATTATCGTAAACGTACTAGAATCATTGACTAATATAGTAGAAACGGGGAGAACGATGTCAAAAGATCAGCGAATTAAGGATATTGAACGATTGCTTGAAGAATTAAAAGCTCAGGACGAAACAGCCGTTACGCTGGAAAGTGTTCAGCCACGTTCATCGGGATTTGGGCAATCCGGCACRCTTTTCAAGTCCATATGGAAACGAAAAATGCTATGGTTTATTACAGTTATGATTGTACTGATTATTGCAGCTCCAGTTATAACTTTTTGGATGATTAAAGGCAGTACGTTCACGGAAAATAAAGGGGCTTTTTTGGAGCAAATTCAATCGATAAATGAACTCGCAACAGCAGAGGCTTACACGAAAGCTATAATTAAAAGACAGGACAATAAGATTTTTGGACAAGAAATCGGCCTCGAACTGCCAGGGACAAAACGTCAGTTATTGGTCGTTATTCCTGGTTCAGTGAAAGCGGGCATTGATTTCTCAAAAGTCGAAGCGGAAGATATTGTACTGGATGAAGAAGCAAAAACTGCCACGCTAACTTTGCCAAAAGCAGAATTTTTAGGTGGACCTGAAATTTTATTCGATCAAGTCAAAGTGTTTTCATCTGAAGGTTTGTTCCGAGAGAAAGCCGATATTACCGAAGGTTACGAACTGGCAACTGAAGCGAAAAAACTGATGATGAATGAGACGACGGAACAAGGAGTGTTGCAACTGGCTGAAGAAAATGCTGCACAGTCGGTTTCTAAAATGTTTTCGTTGGTGGGGTATGATGTAACCGTTGAATTTGAGGAGTGAGTATCTTGGAAAAAGAGATATTTGATAACGACTGGCAACAAGTACTTGAACATGAATTCGACCAACCGTACTACTTGAAATTACGGGAGTTTTTGAAAGAGCAATATGCACATGAAACCGTTTATCCACCATTGGATGAAATGTGGAACGCTTTTAAAGAAACTTCTTTTACCGATGTTAAAGTGGTGATTGTCGGGCAAGATCCTTATCATGGTCCGGGACAAGCCCACGGCATGAGCTTTTCTGTCAAACCAGGGATCAAGCATCCACCGAGTTTACGAAATATGTTAAAAGAACTTCATGAAGACCTTGGATGCGAGATTCCGCCAGATGGCATGTTGACGAAATGGGCAAGGCAAGGCGTTTTCATGTTAAACACGGTTCTCACCGTGCGAGCAGGTGCTGCACATTCACATAAAGGACAAGGGTGGGAACTCTTTACGGATGAAGTTATTCGCAAACTTTCTTTGAGAGAAAAGCCTGTTGTATTCGTGTTATGGGGAAGACCTGCGCAATTGAAACGAAAGCTAATTGATACGTCCAAGCATGCAATTATTGAATCCGTTCACCCAAGCCCCCTCAGTGCCCATAGAGGATTTTTCGGTAGTAAACCCTATTCCAAAATAAATGAACAACTATCACAATGGGGATTAGACCCGATAGACTTTTGTTTGAAGTAGATTTCATGGTAAAGTGTAGTCTGACAAGAACAATCAGTAAAAGGAGAGTGACCGAACGTGATTCCATTAAGTCGAGTTGTCACCGAAATCGAGAAACATGTCGCAGTGGCAAAAGGTAGAGGTGACGAGCAAAGCATCCGTGAATCCTTGGTCGCGATTCGAGCTTTATGTAATGTTGCATTAAGTGAACAGCCTGAAGTCAAACCACAAGTCATGCCGATTCAATATGCACAACCAGTGCACACGGTACAATCTACTTCATCGGTACCTTCGATTTCAGCTGGCGAACGCATGAAGGAAGACGACGCGAACGGTGATTCTTTATTTGATTTTTAACTGAATAAGAATTTTATAAAGAGTACAAAAAGAGTCGGGGAGATCAACGGATCTGTGGGCAGCGGAACGTATATTTTATACGTGAGCAGCTGAGCCGCAAGCATTGAAGAGATCCGACAGCTATTAATTACGGACATTTAAACAACACATATGAAAGAAGGAATAATTATGCCATTTTTTATCATCGCAGGTGCCATAAATGCATTTTTGGCCGTTGCTTTTGGAGCTTTCGGTGCACATGCACTGAAAGAAAAACTATCTGAAAAGTACTTAGCAATTTGGGAAACAGCAGTCCAATACCAGATGTATCATGCGATTGGACTAATCATTATCGGGATTTTGATGAGCACGAATATCATTGGGAATGTGCCACAGCTTAGCTGGGCAGGCTATTTAATGTTAGCCGGCATCGTGCTTTTCTCTGGCTCACTTTATGTATTGAGTCTAAGTGGCATAGGCATTTTGGGTGCCATCACACCAATCGGAGGCGTAGCATTTCTTGCAGCCTGGGTACTCGTGATTGTCTCTGCAGTCAAACATATGAATTGAAATTTTGCGTCCTTCCAAGTGAAGGGCGTTTTTTTATTGGATAAAAATTGTAACGAAAATACCGACGAAATGGTCTAATGTTTTAGRGATAGGGGGAATAGCTTTGAAAAAAACCATTATATTTATCACTTTAATTGTACTCCTTAGTGCATGCAGTCAAGCCAGCATTCAGGAACCGACGTTCGAAGATTTGAAAAAACATGTACATATTGTAAAAAGCGCTACCGATAAAGGTCTGTTCGTAAACCATACAACTTATCAATATAAAGAAAATGTGAAATTAAGAACCAAACAAGGAGATAAAATTGAACCATCTGATATTCAAGCAGGGAGCTTAATTGAATATGAGGATACAGGGGTGGTATTGGAGTCCTATCCGAGTCAGGGGACAATCAAGTCAGTTACTTTATATGACGATCAGCTCAGTAGGAAAATCGAAAAGGGAATTGCCCATTTCTTAACTGAAGATGCCATTAACGCAACGATCGGTTACAAACTTGTAGCACTTCAGAATGATTTGCTCATCATTGAGTTTACGGRTTACAATGATACTGAAAAAGCCTATACGGCAACGATTGATTTGGAAACGTTCGAATATGAAGTGACTCCACTTTAAGGATAGAAAGATTCATCATTCGTTCAAAAAACGAATCTTTCTAACCCCCCCATATACGTGTGGAAGAACCAGAAAAATACAGAATCAAATTCGAAGAACAAATGGAGAAGTGGTCGCCTGATAAACATAATCCGTGAACATCAAAATGCCCTTTCACAAAACAAAGTGGAAGGGCATTTTTTATAAGCAAATGAATATTTGAAAAATAAGTTCCAAGTTAGAGACCTAGTTCCACTTTCTTTCATTGAAGATTAAAAGTAATTGATTTCTTCATCAAACGTTACGTAATCCAAATAAATCAATGGAATTAAATAACGTTTTCCTGTCCCTGGCTCACTGACAATTAAATGATCACGGCCTGCTGCTTCGATGATGCCTTTCACAACTTTGGCATTCCATTCACGATTGTTTTCGAATGTTAAATAGACAGTCGCAAGTTTGCCTTTGTTTAAACGTAAAATGTTTTCGATGTAGGATTCTTCACCAGCTGGTGGAGAAGTTGGGCGTCCTCCTGCGGGTAATGTAGAAGGTTGCATTTGTTGTTGAGGCATCATTTGTTGTTGCGGTTGTTGCATTTGTTGAGCATAAGCAGGATTCCAATAATATTGTACCAAGAAATCATCCTTTCCATTTTAAAGATTTGGGCAATCGGAGGGGCTAGGCGAAAAGAAGCAATGAGATTTATAACGACCTGTGTTCGCTTGGTTATACCATGTGGGAGGACATCCCCCCGGTGGTTCGAAAAACCATAAAGAACGTGTAGCAGGGTGGAAACGTTCACCAGCAATCACACGACGGGCAAGTGCCTTGTCTTGTTCACGGGCACGTTGGTAGAAATAAGATTTAGTCGTCGCTTCAAATCCACCTGGACTCTGAAAAACCATTTGCTGCACGTTGCGAATATCATTGAAATCAAGACAAGTCGCAAGCACTCGATTCACACCGACGTTACCGACCATAAGCATTCCTTCCTTGCCTTCACCCTCTGCCTCTGCACGCATTAAACGGGCAAGAGTTTCAATATCTTTTTCAGTTGCCTGGATTACCGCCACAGCACAACCTCCTCGCAACTTATTATACGTAGCACTTGGGAATTTAGAACAAAAAAGGCTACGCATTTTTGCGTAGCCCTGTGTTTTATACAGTTAAAAATTCAGTAGTTTTGTCTGCATCTAGCAATGTTCCAACGAAGAATGAGCCAAACTCACCAAAACGTGCACTTACTTCGTCAAAACGCATTTCGTAAATTAATTTTTTGAATTGAAGGACGTCATCTGAGAACAACGTAACACCCCATTCAAAGTCGTCAAATCCGATAGAACCACTGATGATTTGTTTCACTTTTCCAGCGTATCCACGGCCAATCATGCCATGGCTGCGCATCATCGATTTACGGTCTTCCATCGATAGCATATACCAGTTGTCATTGCCTTCACGACGCTTGTCCATTGGGTAGAAACAAACATATTGAGAACGTGGAAGCTCTGGATATAGGCGACTACGAACATGCGGATTTTGATAAGGATCTTCATTGGATTCGCCTGCCAAGTAGTTTGAAAGCTCCACAACAGAAACGTATGAATATGAAGGAACCGTGTATTCAGCAATCGTTAATTTATTGAACTTCGCTTCAATTTGTTGAAGCTCATCCATCGTTTCGCGTAATGTCATCAGCATAAAATCTGCTTTTTGACCAATAACTGTGTAGAAAGCATGACTGCCAGTTTTCGCTTCATGTGCAACATTTAATTCTTCTAAAAATCCTAAAAACTCATTAACAGCTGCTGTACGATCCTCAGCTGATAATTGTTTCCAAGATGTCCAATCCATCGTGCGAAAATCATGTAATGCGTACCAACCATCTAAAGTTTGCGCTGCTTCATTCATGTATGGGACACTCCTTCATCTAATTAAATATTCAAGTTAAGTTTAGCATAAAGCCTTTAAGAAACCTATATTCTCACCATTCATACATGATGAGATATGACAAATTCGTGTTATTATGAAGGGAAAAGCGGAAAGCGCCAATCTAGCCTGACTCCGGCGCTGGAAGGCTCGATGCGAAAGCCCGCTTTCGCAAGAGAGACTGAAGCTTAGGTGCAGGCTGGCGCTTGTAGCTAGACATATAGAAAAGCGGAGCAGGGTGTGAAAGACCTACACCGGCGCTGGAGAGAAGATTCTCTTTGCGACGAGTAACCACAGGAGCAAGATTTTCTTTGCGACGAGTAACCGCAGGAGCAAGCGATTCGAATGCCTGCATTCGCATGAGAAATGGAAGGAAGGCTAAAATCCCGACATCGTGTCGGAACGCCTTCATGCCCCACATCCTGTGGGCCTAAGCTTAGGTGAGGTCTACCCTGCGTAGCTAGACACCAACATAAGCGAAGAAACACAATTAACTTAACTAAAAAAACAACCTTTACATACCGAAAGGACGGATGCCGTGTGACGAATTTATTTGATGAAATCAAAAAAAACATTACCGATAAGCAGTTAAGAATTGTTTTACCTGAAGGAACGGACGAGCGTATACTTCAAGCCGCAATTAAATTGCATAACGAAGGAATTGTGACGCCCATTTTAGTGGGTTCACATGATTTGGTGAAAGTAGCAGCGACGCAAGCTGGGATTGATTTGACGGGAATCGAAGTAATCGATCCAGTTCATTTCGAAAAGCTTGATGAACTCATTGAGAAATTCGTGGAACGCCGTAATGGTAAATCTTCGCCAGAACAAGCGCGCATTCAACTGAAAGACGTCAATTCATTTGGCACAATGCTTGTTTACACAGGTTATGCCCATGGCTTGGTAAGCGGTGCAGCGCATACGACAGCTGAAACAGTACGCCCTGCATTGCAAATTATCAAAACAAAACCTGGCGTGTCCAAAACAAGTGGGGCATTTATTATGGTGCGTGGGGACGAGCGTTATATATTTGCCGACTGTGCCATTACAATTGCACCGACAAGTGAAGACTTAGCTGAAATCGCTGTGGAAAGTGCCAAAACGGCGAAAGCGTTCGGAATCGAGCCGAAAGTAGCGATGCTGTCCTTCTCGACAAAAGGGTCTGCCGTTTCACCAGAAACCCAAAAAGTAGTCGAAGCCACGAAGCTCGCGCAAGAAAAAGCACCTTCAGTCATTATTGATGGAGAATTTCAATTTGACGCAGCATTTGTACCTGCAGTGGCGAAGAAGAAAGCACCCGGTTCAAGTATTCAAGGTGATGCGAATGTTTTTGTTTTCCCTTCACTTGAAGCAGGGAATATTGGCTACAAACTAACGGAAAGACTTGGCGGATTTGAAGCGATTGGTCCTATATTACAAGGATTGAATATGCCCGTGAATGACTTATCTCGCGGCTGTTCGTCTGATGATGTGTATAAATTAGTATTAATGACCGCAGCTCAAAGCGTTATGGCAGGGGAATAAAGATGTCTGGGTTTAATGACTTATTTGTAAATAAAGAATGGCGATTTTGGGATCAGTCCATGAGCGGCAGATCGAAATCCGCTCTTGAATCGTTTGCAGCGGACGATATGTTGTGTGAACGAGTTGGAAAAGGCGAATCCCTTCCGACCATCCGAACGTGGGTACACGAAAATACAGTAGTTCTCGGGATTCAAGATCACCGCCTACCTCATATCGGAGATGGGCGTGATGTATTGCAGGAACATGGTTTTCAATCCATCGTCCGAAACTCGGGTGGACTTGCCGTTGTGTTAGACAGTGGGGTTCTGAATATCTCGATCGTTGTTTCTGAAAAGAATAATGCAATAGATATCAATGCGGGATATGATATCATGCTCGAATTCGTTCGCCATCTGTTTCCGCAAATAGCTGATTCGATAGAGGCATATGAAATTGTAGGTTCATACTGTCCAGGTTCTTATGATTTGAGTGTAGGGGGCAAGAAATTCGCTGGCATTTCACAAAGACGATTACGTCATGGCATAGCGGTTCAAATTTATTTATGTATTGAAGGGAGCGGAGCAGAGCGTGCAACTTTGATTCGTGACTTTTACGAAGCAGGATTGAAAGGTGAACAAACTAAATTTGTTTATCCGATGATTGTGCCAGAAGTTATGGCTTCGGTCAGCGAAATCATCGGAGAAACTGTAACCGTTCAAGATACCGTCATTCATGCGCAACGATTAATGAACCATTTGATGCGAAATGTTCACATGCAATCACTGCAGTCAGAAGAAACGGATTTATATATGTACTACTTAACCCGAGTCGTTGAACGCAATCAAAAAATGTTGGCTAAAATAGAGGCATAAGCCTACTAGATATATATGAACGTCCATGACTATTCGCTGTAGTAGTTTTTTTGATGTACTGACTGAAAATAGGAAACGATAGAGTCAACAAAACCGTGAATAGACAATCGATAGAACACTACAAAACAGAAAACCACCAATCAGTTGATTGGTGGTTCTTTCGCTACTAGATTACCATTACGTTCCATTTGGAATACAGGTGAGATGTTTTCAGCATCATCATTCAAAGTCACTAAACGGCGAGCCCGGTTCATGATGTGAACAAACTGTTCGTAATCTTCGCGAATCGTCGAGTTCTCATTTTCCAATCTCGCGATATCACGTTCTAATTGCTTGATTTTTTCTTGAGAATGAGATAGTAATGCGCGCCAGCGATGAGATTCGCCTTCGCCAGTACCATTTTGTTGCAGACGTAACAAGTAGGCGATGACCACGTCAAGTGATAGAGACGATAACGGAATTTGAACGCGTTCCTGTGGTTGTTCTTCGCTGCCTACGAGAAACAGAGATTGCCCTCTGCGACGGTATTCTTTCCCAAGCACACGCATTTTTTGCTTGCGGTCTTTTTTTGCTTCACGCAAGTCTTTCTCGTATTCTCTTCTTACAACTGCATTCCAACGAAATCCGCAAGCCGCTGCTGTTCGATTCAAGGCATCTCCTGCTTCTTCAAATGCATTTAATTGCGTACTCCCTTCGCGAACGTGTCGCAGCACGGTTTCTGCCAATAATTCATCATTTTCATCTAACCAAGCATCTTGTCTAATTTTTACCATAAATGTCCCTCCTGAATTGTTAATAGTTTTGCTGTTCTACTTCAAGCTTGTACAAGATTCGCAGGTTTTATTCATTCAACATTTAGATTCACTTGAATCAGTATGGAAAAATAAGATACAATGACCTGTAGACTTTTACTCTCAAAAAGAAAGGGTTGTTGGCAAATGGCAAACGAATTCAGAGTTTGCGATGATTGTCAGGCCGTAAATTTAAAAACATTAATTCCTAAGTTAAAAGAAATCGATCCTAACGCATCGATTGATATTGCGTGTCAGTCTTACTGCGGTCCAGGACGTAAAAAAACATTCGCGTTTGTAAACAACCGACCTGTAGCAGCGCTTTCTGAAGACGAATTAATGGATAAGGTACGCGCCAAGCTAAAGGCATAATCTCGCTACTTCGATTAAAAGTTTAAAAATAGCTATTCATACTTTCGCCGCCTTCCCTGAAGGAGGCTTTTTCTTTATAATAAAAGGTAAATATAAGAGAAGAAATTAATATAAAAG